>JANPGT010000402.1:0-2180 GCA_031424135.1 Chitinophagaceae bacterium | reverse complement strand
GGGGCGGCTACAGTTACAACACTGCCATCCAGCGAAACGAAATAAGCAATTGTACCATGGGTATTGCCATAGAGCATGGTCAGGATAATTCCATCAGCTTTAATGTATTTGATAAAAACAAGACTGCTGTACGGCTTTGGGGAAGAGTTTCGCAACCGGCTGATTGGGGGTATGCCAACAAACGCGACACCAGGAGCAGGAACTATACAATAGGGTATAACCGGTTTTTAAATAATCAGCTGGTGTTTGATTTTTTACGGACTTCGACCCTTACCGGCATTAAAAATGACACTAGTGGCAACACAATATTTATGAAGAGCGACACTACTGTAAAAGATATCCGTATAGCCGGCTTTACCTCTTCAGACAATACCTATGAGCCTTTTACCCGTCAGGAGAAGGCTATTGCCAAATTAAAATTGCCCTTGAAAAAAGGTCTTACCGCCATGGACAGTTCGTGGAGAGGCCGCCGCCAGATCCGTATGACGGAATGGGGCCCCTACGATTTCAAATCGCCGCTTATCTGGAATACCAATCCGGTAGCTGCTTCCGGCACTATGCAATTTGAGATCATTGGCCCGAAGGGTAACTGGAAACTCGTTCAGCAGCGGGGCGTACAAAATATTTCTTTGCAGGGTGGAACCATTCCCGCCAGCATCACGGCCATCAGGACAAATGAGAAAGGGCAGGATGTTTTTATTGAGCTGGAATATACCGGGGAGGCTGTTGTTACGCCGTTGGGTAAAAAATTGGATAATGGAGCCGCTTACCGGTTTAACTACCGCAACGCCCTGCTGCCGGTAAACTGGCAAGTGAAATGGTATGGTTTTGATTCCAGCAGCAATCCGCTTAATAATGCGGCATTGATACCGCAATTGGAAATGCAGGTCCCACTGCTGGCAGAAAATGTTACCGGATTGGATTATGCCTGGTGGAGTGGGGTGGGCAGGGAGCATAAGCAAATGCAGTTTTTAACGGTAGCGGAAGCAGATACCGATTTACCGGAAGGCGACTATGAGCTGGGGCTCAGCTGGGACGATGGGGTACGCATATATATAGACGGCAAATTGGTGCTGGACGAATGGAAGCCGGTAGCGCATCTTTATGACGAATCGCCGCACCGCGATCTGCCTTTACAACTGGCTGGCCGGCACCATTTAAGGGCAGAACAGGCTAACCAGGAAGGTTTTGCCACCCTCATTATTAAGCTGAAAAAGAAATAACTTAGTAGTTGCATAGCCGGTCGTCACCGCAGGTAAGGCCGGCTATGCAAATCAATTTTATCCAGCCATGCATTTTGATTACCATATTATAACAGCCATTGCCCTGGGTATAGCACTTAGTGCCTGTTGCGGGTTCAGGATCTTTGTGCCCATGCTGGCTGCCGCGGTGGCAGGCTATAACCATTGGTATAATTTCTCTGCAGATATGCAATGGCTGGGTTCCCTTACGGCCATCATTTGCTTTGGAACTGCTGCTGTAATTGAAATTGCCGCCTATTATTTCCCTTTTCTGGATAATATACTGGATGCCATTGCTGCCCCACTGGCTGTGATAGCGGGTACCGTGCTGGCATTTGCCATTCTTCCTGGCAGCAATGGCGAGCCGCTGTTAAGATGGGTGGCAGCGCTTTTAGCAGGTGGTGCCACTGCGGGCACGATACATGTTGGGACAGGGTTGCTCCGCCTGTTTTCAACGAAGGCTACACTGGGAGTAGGCAATCCAGTAGTGGCCAGTGGAGAAAATGCGGTAGCTGTAACAGCTTCCATTTTAAGCTTTATAGTGCCTATAGTTATTGCCAGTATTTTACTAGTGGTAGTCTTATGGATTGGTTATAAGGGGTTTAGAAGAATAGCGTCGGGCAAAAGCCGTATGCTCTGATCCGGTGCGCCTGGTCTGAACTGCAGTACAGGAATGCACCCCTTATCGGTTGAGGGGCGGGCCGAAACACCAGCCTTAGCGGCAAAACCGCGGCCCGGTTCAAAAAAAATGTATTTATCTCCAAAAAAGTACAAGAAATTCTTTGCCCATTAGTTGCAGACCGTTACCTTTGCATCCCCAATTAAAAACTGGATTTTACGTATGTCTCAACGAATCAGAATTAAATTACAGTCTTACGACCACAATCTGGTAGATAAATCTGCAGAGAAGATCGTAAAAACAGTGCGCAGTACAGGCGC
>JANPGT010000401.1:0-1692 GCA_031424135.1 Chitinophagaceae bacterium | reverse complement strand
ACAAACCGTGCTAAACTTTAAAACAGTCAATTATGCAAGCCTGGAAAGATTACCAATCAGCCAATAAAGATCGCTTTTTAGAAGAGCTGCTGGAACTGCTGCGGATACCCAGCATCAGCGCAAGAACAGAGAATAAAAATGATATGGTAACCTGTGCGGAAGCCGTAAAAGCCCGTTTGCTGGAAGCGGGTGCCGATAAAGCAGTTATCTATCCAACAGAAGGCCATCCCGTTGTATATGCAGAAAAAATAATCGACCCGGCAAAACCAACCGTGCTGGTGTATGGCCATTACGATGTGCAGCCGGCCGATCCGCTGGAACTATGGCACAGCGGCCCTTTTGAACCGATGATAAAAGACGGAAAAATTTTTGCCCGCGGCTCCTGCGACGATAAAGGCCAGTTTTATATGCATATAAAGGCCCTGGAAACCATGGTAAATACCCATTCGCTCAGTACCAATATTAAATTCTGTATTGAAGGAGAAGAGGAAGTAGGATCTCCCAACCTGGCAAAATTTGTAAAATCAAACAAAGAATTATTAAAGGCCGATGTAATTCTTATCAGCGATACTGCCATGATCAGCCTTGATACACCGTCCATTGACATTGGTGTACGCGGTCTAAGCTATATAGAGGTGGAAGTAACCGGACCCAACCGCGACCTGCACAGTGGCGTATACGGTGGTGCCGTTGCCAACCCCATTACCATGCTGGCAAAAATGATTGCCAGCTGCCACGATGAAAACAATCATATTACCATTCCTAATTTCTACGATGATGTGATTGTAGCCACCGCAGCAGAAAGGAAACTGATGGCGGCAGCACCTTTCGATGAGCAGGAATACAAAGACGATTTGGGCGTTACCGCATTATGGGGAGAAGCCAACTATACCAGCAACGAACGCACCGGCATCCGCCCTACCCTTGAACTGAACGGCATCTGGGGTGGCTATACCGGTGAAGGCGCCAAAACTGTGTTGCCTTCAAAAGCATTTGCAAAAATTTCGGCGAGGCTGGTGCCCAATCAATCAGCAGAAAAAATAACGGCAAAACTGTTGAAATATTTTACCAGCATTGCCCCCGAAGGAATAACGGTAAAAGCAAGTGAACACCATGGCGGCGAACCCTATATGACACCGATAGACTCCACTGCTTACAAAGCAGCGGCCAAAGCCATCAAAGCCACTTTCGGAAAAGACCCCATCCCTGTACGCGGTGGCGGAAGCATCCCCATCTGCTCACTGTTTGAAAAAGAACTGGGTGTAAAAATTGTATTCATGGGTTTTGGGCTTGACAGCGACAACCTGCATAGCCCCAACGAAAAATATGACCTGGCTAATTTCTATAAGGGCATTGAAACCATTCCCTATTTCCACCAGTTTTTTGCAGAGATGAAAGATTAACAAAATATCGTTCATACGACTGTCTTTCCATACTTAAAATCCTGCCGCATTGGTCAGGATTTTTTAATTTTGAACCATGCCTGACAAGGAAAAACTCCGCCTCGATAAATACCTCTGGTCTATCCGCCTGTTTAAAACCCGCAGCCAGGCAGGCGATGCCTGCGATAAAGGCAAGGTGAAGATGAATGGAGATAATGTGAAAGCTGCAAAAACAGTAAATGTGGGCGATGAATACGAGGTAAAAACAGAAGCCAAACGCTGGCGCATCAAAGTAACCGGACTGCTCGAA
>JANPGT010000400.1:0-8953 GCA_031424135.1 Chitinophagaceae bacterium | reverse complement strand
AGGCAACGATTTACTAAGCAATAGGCGGTAAGCGCAGAAAATAGTACACGATAATAAAAGTCCCCGGTCAGCTGACCGGGGACTTTTATTATCGTGTACTATTTTCTGCGCTTACCGCCTATTGCTTAGTAAATCGTTGCCTTTGTTAAGTTTAAGACATCTGAAGCTGTAGTAAAGGGAGGTGAAGAATAATCGATGTATTTAACAAGCCCTACTCCTTTGGCAAACCATTCTTCAACAGCATAAAAATCTGTACTGATGCTGGCCAGTTTATAGGTGTACACATGCCTCATTTTAATAACCGGCAAGGTTTGGGTGTTTACAACTATCGTGGTAATATCAAGTACGGTGCTATTGATAGTCATAGTTACAGGAACACTCTGGATAGTAGCCGCTATTGCCGCCGATGAATAAGTAGCCCCTTTAACTGCATTGTCTTTTAAGAAAGTGTATTCAAAAGCAGGAATGGCAATGCCTCCTGCCGCGGTATCAGTAAATGCAGGTATGTATTCATAATAGGAACCTGGCGTCTTCCTGTAATAAGAACTGTCTTTTGAGGAGCCGTCTGTATTGGTGAAAACACTATAACTGGAAGCTCCAATACTCTTTACGCCGGCACTAACTGTATAAAGCGTGTCATCCGGCGTAGAATTTTCATACAAATAACTCCAGTTAGACTTGAGAGTAGTGGGGAAATAATCGCCTGTGATCGCGGCAGAAAAATTCACTTCCTGTTTGGTACAGCCGCCTTTTGTTACAGTAACAGTGCCGGTAACAGAATCGGTGCCGCATTTGGCTACCCATGGATAAGTACCCACGGGCAATTTTACAAAGTAAGCGCCAGCGGGATCGCAGGTAGTAGGTTCAGCAGCAAGAAATTTCGTAATTGAACCGGCTTTGCCGCCCACGGTAACTGCTATGGGACTGGTGCTGGTGCCACCACCACAGCCTGCCTTGCTCCACAATACTACCTGGCCACTGTCTGTACTGCTGGGTGGTACCGGGGTAGCTCTTTTAAAAACGGCATTGAATTTACCGTCTACTATTTTTTTGCCGTTATTACCGCTGAGCGCATTGCCACTGAAAGTACCTGTTACACCGGTAGTATCAATTTTTGTGATAGTAATGGTAAAGGAATCTGTGGCAGTCTGGTCTGTCTGGTAAACCGGGTTACCTGCGGTGAGGTAGGCAAACAGGCTGAAAGGCGTTTTATAAGTGCCCACTTTCAAATCTGCGCCAAACACCTGGAGGGTAATCTGGGAATTGCCATCGGTAGAACGGCCGTTGATAGTCAGAAATTTGTACGTGCCAATGGTATCTACTGCCACAGTATCTACCGGCCCCTTAAACTGCACCCCCGCTTCTTTAAATTCCCACTGGGCGGTAGGCGTATTGGAACCTGTGGGGTTCTCTATGCTGTATTCTTTCTGGCAGGAGAAAATAGCGGCGCTGATAGTGAACAAGACGATTAAACGCTGTAAATACTTCATTTTGATAGATTTATCTTTATAAGGTCAGATAACGGCAGGGTCTATTACAGGAGGAAAGGATCATTGTCTGACCATTATCACACAAGTACGGGATAATAGCAAGAATGGTTGGTGATTTAAAATTACTACAGTTTTACAAAACCTGGGCATTATCATTCACCGGCGTGTTGGTTTCTACCACGGAGTGCAGATCCTCGTCTTCTTTCTTGAAAAACCGCTTCTGGAAAACCAGGATGGCAATAACGCCGGTAGAGATAGAAGCATCGGCAATATTAAATACAGGGCTGAAAAATGTAAACCTTTCCCCACCCATAAAAGGCACCCATCCAGGTATCAGCCGGTCTTTGATGATTGGGAAATACAGCATGTCTACCACCTTGCCGTGCAGGAAACCAGCATAGCCTTTTACCGGCAGAAACTTCGCCACATGAAAACGGGTGCTTTCGTCGAAAATAAGCCCGTAGAACATACTGTCAATCAGGTTGCCCAGGGCGCCGGCAAAAATTAATGCAGCGCAGATAATAAAGCCGCGGTGGTATTTTTTCTCAATAAAACTGCGAAGTATAAAAATGCCGGCTATCACCGCTACCAGCCTGAAAAGGGTCAGCGCCATCTTTCCCCAGTTACCTCCCAGCTCCCATCCCCATGCCATGCCTGAGTTCTCAACAAAATACACCTGGAACCAGGAACCGCCTGCCGGGCGGATGCCCCTGTCGTAGGGCGTAAGCATGGCATGGTATTGATCCCAGTCCTCGCTGAGGGGCATATGCGTTTTCACCCAGAATTTAAGCGCTTGATCTACAAACAGAATGAGCAGGATTAGTACTACGATATTTCTTCCCTTCACCGGTGAATTTTTAATTGGCAAATATAATGGTTTCAGTGGCAGCAGACAGGCTGATGACCGCCGGCCCTGTTAAATTTATTCCCCGGTTTTCTGCGGCCTCCCCGACGTTGCCTGCCCCACTGTAAAGGCTTTCACTGTACGTAAAAGTGGCTTTTCTGCCAGCAGGCAAAACAACTGGGGTAATCACTGCGCCAGCCCTTGGCAACTGATTCCCATTTAACCAGCCAGTATTGCTTGTTATACTAAGCGTTCTCTTTCTTGCTTTTATTCTGCTGTGTAATTCTCAACAGCCTTTTACCGTCTATATTTTTATATAATTCTTGTATTCGCCGGGCCGGTAGCCGGTAAGATCTTCTATTACATGGCTGATGCGGTGCTTCAGCTTCATGTTGGCAAATCCCTTGTTACTGGTATCAAAATCAAATTCCCAATCTACCTGTTTTACCCGCTCCTGCATAGACTGCGGGTGGGTGCCTGTAAAAAGGTCAAGGCGGTCTATATTCCGGTAGTAGTCGAATTTTTTAGTGGCATCCTCTGCAGTAGGTACAAAAGAAGGATCATGAATGGTATGAAACACCAATCCTTTTTTGTGTGATACCTCCGGCGGTTTTACCCAGCCGTAATGGTAGATGCGGGCATCAATTTCCTTCACCTTTAATTTACGCGCATCTTTAAACCGGAACCCCTGGGCGTCTTTCCACGAAACGATGTTCTTATCGTTCCGGATAATGCGTATTTCTTTGCGATACCATCTTCTGCCCGTGCCTATGTAATCATATTTGCCGTAAAAATGAAAGTACCGGAACAAAAGCCCTTCCACCCTTTTATCATCCAGGTGTTTTTCCATGGCAGCCCTGATGGCGGGATAATCTTTTTCATGCAGGCACTCATCGCCCTGCAGGTAAAATGCCCAGTCCGTATCAGCCCCAATGGCCTGGAAGGCTTTATTGGTTTCATCGGCCAGTACAATGCCCCCGGTACGCAGTGTTTCATCCCAAACGGTATCTATAATTCTAATTTTATCAGAGGGAATGGAGGCTATCATTTCCCTGGTAGCGTCTGAAGACTGTCCTACTGCAATAATATATTCATCCACTACCGGCAGTATAGACAATATTGATTCCCTTACCGGGTACTGGTACTGAATTGCGTTCCTGATAAAACTAAAACCGGTTACTTTCATTGCTCAAAATTAAAAAGTCAAAATGCAAAAATTAAAAATTAAAACCCGTCAACCAATCAACTGAGCAACCAATCCCTATTCCTCAAAATACACCCGCTTCACCCGCTGAGAGATACCTGTCATGATTTCATAGGGAATTGTTTGCGCCCATTGCGCTACCTGTGCTACAGACAATTTTGGGCCAAATACAATTACTTCATCTCCTTCGTTTACCAGCCCGGCATCCGTAATATCCAGCATGGTCATATCCATGCAAATGCTGCCAATTACCGGGACCAGTTTTCCATTCACCAGCATTTTGCCAACACCGTTTCCCAATCTCCTGGGGTAGCCATCGGCGTAACCCAGCCTTACGGTGGCTATTGTGCTATCTCTTTCTGCTACACCCTTTCTTCCATAGCCAACGGTCTCTCCCTTTTGAAGGTGCTTTACCTGGGCGATGGTGGTTTTCAGGGTAGAGACTTCTGTTAAATCAAGGCGGTGCGTTGCTGCGCTGTCAATACCATACAAACCAATACCCAGCCGCACCATATCCAGCTGCAGCTGCGGGTAGCGCAGAATGGCTGCCGAATTGGCCATATGCCGTATAAAAGGATAAGTAATCTGTTTTTGCAGTACACTCACGGCGGCAAAATATTTTGCTGCCTGTTGCAAGGTGAAATCATTGCTGGCGGGGTCTTCGCTGGCTACCAGGTGGGTAAACACGCTCTGCACTTTGCAACTGCCAGCAGTAAGTCTTTCTGCCAGTTGCTCCATATCAGCCGTATCAAAACCAAGCCGGTTCATGCCTGTCTCCAGTTCAATATGCACCGGGTATTGCTGCAATCCTTCTCTTTTCAGGTGTTCTTCAAAAGCATGGAGCAGTTCAAAAGAATAAATATCCGGCTCCAGGTTAAATTGTACCAGCGCATCAAACGTATTGATTTCCGGGTTCATTACCATCACCGGCAGGTTGATACCGCCTTTGCGCAGTTCCACCCCCTCGTCTGCATAAGCTACCGCCAGGTAATCGCACTTATGAAACTGCAGCATACTGGCTATTTCATAGCTGCCGCTGCCATAAGACGAGGCTTTTACCATGGCCATTATTTTAGTGGAGGGGGTAACCACCTGCTGGTACTGCTGCAGGTTATGCAGTATGGCACCCAGGTTGATTTCCAGTACGGTCTGGTGTACTTTCTGCTCCAGCAGCGGCAATAGCTGTTCAAACGCAAACACCCTGGCACCCTTCAGCAATATGGTTTCATGCTGAAACTTCAGGTGGTAGAAATCTTTTTTGAAGGCATCCACGCTTTCATAAAAAACTGTTTCGGTGCCCCCGCTGCCTTCAAATACATGTTTATGCCTGAACAATTGCGGGCCGATGCCTATAAAGCGGTTTATCTTTTTTTCGAGCAGCGCGGCAGCTACTTCGTGGTACAGGTCCTTACCAGTTTTGCCGCTCTCCGGTATATCAGAAAGTATGATGGTTTTACGCGGATGCTGCTGTTGCCTGGCCAGGAAGTCGAGCGCAATTTTCAATGAGCTCAGATCGGCCGAGTAACTGTCATTGATAATTGAACAATTGTTGATGCCCTTTTTTAATTCCAGCCGCATGGCCACAGGCGCCAGCTTTTGAATATGCTCCTGTATATAACGGTTATCCATACCCAGGTGCAGCAGCGTGCAGTAACAGGTAATGGCGTTTTCCAGTGAGGCATCATCTGTAAAGGGAATTTTAAAAGAGATGTCTGATTGCTGATAAATGGCGGTGATATAGGTAAAGGCATCATCCTTCATTAAAGAACTGATGCGGAAGCTGGCTTCTGTTTTGGTGCTCCAGGTAAACAGCTGCAGTTTATTACCCGGCTGGTTACGTACCTGCTGCACCAGCGCTGCCACAGCTTCATTGATTTCCGGATAATCGCTGCAGTAAATAAGTGTTTGTACATGTGTAAAAAGGCAGAGTTTCTCGTTTACTTTCTGGCGAAGGTTAAAAAATCCTTCACTGTGCGCTTCGCCTATATTGGTAAATATGCCGATGGTAGGCTGGATGATTTTCTCCAGCCTGTCCATTTCGCCGCTTTGCGAAATGCCTGCTTCAAACATGCCAAGCGTATGATTGCTGTTTATCTGCCATACGCTCAAAGGCACCCCTATCTGCGAATTATAACTTTTAGGGCTGCGTACAATGGCAAATTTTTCTTCCAGCAGCTGGTTCAGCCATTCTTTTACAATGGTTTTTCCGTTACTTCCGGTAATACCAATTACCGGAAAAGAAAATTGTTTGCGGTGATGGGCTGCCACGGCCTGCAAGGCCTGCAATACATCTTTTACAAGAATAATATTTGCATCGGCCGGCAGATCAATACCCGCTTCCTGCGAAATGATATAGTTTCTTACGCCTTTTCCGTATACTTCCTTTACAAACGAATGTCCGTCGCGGCGCGGGCCCTGCAAAGCAAAAAACAGGGAGGTGGCCGGAAAAAGCAGTTTCCTGCTGTCTGGCAACAGGTGCTCTATGCGGGCCTCACCGGCCTGCTGCCACCAATGGCCTTTTACAATGCTGCGTATCTGTTCAATACTGTACACGTGCAATTATTGAATATGAAAGCGGCTATGCCGCATCATCCTCTTTTTGTGATACCTGTATGGAATAAAGGATAGCACCCGCCAGGCAGGCCACAATTACCAACAGGGAAATATAAACAGGTATATGAATGTCGATATAAGGTATTTCCGCCAGCATCTTTAATCCAATAAAGATTAACACAATGGCAATACCCTGCTGCAGGTGACTGAATTTGTCTACAGCGCCTTTCAGCAGGAAAAACAATGACCTTAGGCCCAGCACCGCAAAAACATTGGAAGTATACACTACCAGCCTGTTCTGAGAAATAGCAAATACGGCAGGTATAGAGTCCAGCGCAAACAACACGTCAATAGTGGCCAGCATAATAATAACTACAAAAATTTTGGTATAGAAACGCTTCCCGTTTTTTACCAGCGTAAGCCGGGTACCGTTTTCTTCGTTGGTGATGGGAAATATTTTTTTCAGCAGCCGGTATACCTTGTTTTTCTCCAGGTCAATTTCTTCGTCCTTGTTGGCGGAAAACATCTTTATCCCTGTAACAACCAATATTACTCCAAAGACATAGAGTATCCAGCGGAACCGCTCTACCAATTCTATGCCTACGGTAATAAAAATCACCCGCAGCAGGATGGCCATCAGTATACCTATCAGCAAAACACGCGCATAATGCGATTCTTTTACCCCAAAAAAAGTAAAGATGAGAATAAAGACGAAAATATTATCAATGCTCAGGCTCCATTCCATGAGGTAGGCGCTCAGGTATTCAAGCGCTACCGTTTGCCCGTTTTCAATGGCAATGAAAACACCAAAGCCAATGGCCAGCAGCACCCAGAAGATAGTTTGCACCAGGGCCTTTTTCGTAGAAACAACGGCGGATTTTTTACTCAGCAATCCCAAATCAAAAATCAGCGCCGTTACCAAAGCAATACCAAATACCAGATACGTTACCTGCTCTCTTGTCATTGAATAATTTATGGCTGCAAAGATAGCCCGAAAGTTTGTAGTTCTTAGTTCATGGTTCTTAGTTCGTTTTGCCGCAGCCAACCAGGAACTGTGAATTATAAACTGTTTCAACTGTATTTTCTTCTGCGGATAAACTGGTACAAGGTTCCAAAAAGTACCACCAGCAGCAGGGGCGCTAAAATATTAATAAGCTGCCAGGTGGTTTTACCTGTTTCCAGCTTCTTCTTGTCCAGCAGGCGCAGGGTAATATCTTTACCGCGTGTTTCCAGTATGCCTGAATTGTCTACCAGGTATTCTACACAGTTCATAATAAATTCGCTGTTGGCATATTTATACCTGAAAGCGGGATATGCTTCCGGTATGCCCATACTCAATGGTCCTTCGTTTTGGGTAACCAGGTTCAGCGCTATATCGCCATCTGAAATCACAATCATTTTACCGGGCGCAGCAGCCTGCGCTACAAAAGGCTCGCCAATGGTATTTAAATTGTTTCGCATGTCTGTACCCAGCCGGTTGGTGAATACCGAACTGAATTTTCCTTCCAGCAACACCGCCACGGGAATATTACCTGCATGGAATTTCCTGAGATCTTCCTCCGTCTCAATACTGTTATAACTCACTTTTGCGGGCGTGCTCAGTATCCTGCTTTCTGCAGAAGTAGCCAGCAATATGGTTTTTTGTATACCGGGTGCTGCTATTGTGTCTATGCTGTTGGGGAATTGCGCTACTACATAATCAAGGTTTTTGGCAATGGGGTGACCGCTATAGCTGGTCAGCAGCGGGAAATATGTCCATGCAAGCGGTTGTATCTGTGGTTTGCCGCCCGCTTCGCCCACGGCAGTGGCAATTTTTGCGCTGGTAAGATCCTGTACCAGGTCCTGGTTAATGCGAACGCCATATTTAAACAAGATGTCTTCCAGGTTCAGGTTACGGTCAAAAGCAATGAATTCATTTTGCGATCTGCGCAGGCTGTCCATTTCTGCATACAACTGGTCCACCATCCAGAGTATTTTGCCGCCACGCATTACGTACTGGTCAAGCTTCAGTTTTTGGTCGTCCGTAAACTTCTGCGTTGGCTTGGTAATAATCATAGCGCTGAAAAAAGCCGGTATGGAAGGGAAACTATCCAGGTGAAAAATGCGGAAATTATAATTGGGGCGCAGGTTTCTTTCAATCAGGTCATACACGCTGTAAGAAAGCGGTTCGCCGTTGTCTGTGAGATAGCCTATCAACGGCAGGGTGTCTTTGGTGAGTTTGTGGATGGCGTTGGCAAACTTGTATTCCAGCGTAGCTTCTACCCGGTTGATGGAGCCTTCATCCAGGCCTGAGTTCTGGCCTGCCAATAAGTCTACAGCCATAACCCTGTCTTTATAACTAATCAATGCACCCGGTACCACCTCACGCTGTTCAGTTCCCTCGCCTTCTTTTACCTGTGCTTTAATGGTATAAGGCTTAATCCCCATCCTGGCAATAGAATCCAGGAAATTGGTTTTAGCCGTATCCGTTAGCCCCGCGCCTGGTTTTTCAAAAACATATTTAATATTGGCCCTGCCAATTTCTTTAAACTCCTGTAATAATTCCTGGGTGCTGTTTCTTAATTTTTTGAAGTCTTTGGGTAAATCGCCCTCCAGGAAAACGCTGATGCTTACAGGCCCCTTTATCTCCTTCAGCATTTTTTTGGTAGGGGCCGAAAGTGTGTACCGTTTCTCTGCTGTAAGGTCTGCCCTCACATTAAAGAAAGAGGCTGCATAATTCAGCATCACCAGCAAAGCAATCAAAACAATCCACCAGTATTTTGTAGCCAGCAATTTTTTCATTCAGGGCCTGCGTTTAATGAGGTTGCGTTGTGTAAACAACAAAAAGAAAGCAATGATGCTGATAAAATAGACAATGTCTCT
>JANPGT010000399.1:0-8857 GCA_031424135.1 Chitinophagaceae bacterium | reverse complement strand
CAGAGAATTCGTGACAAGGCCGCCTGGTTTTTATTCATTGCTATTGGTGTTTCATTGCTGGGCTTCCTGATCCAGGATGCTTTTGTAGGTAAAACCGGCTCGGGATTATTTGGTGGCAATAATACTACAGTAGGCCAGGTGAACGGAAAAAAGATTGAGGCAGCTGAATTGGAGCAGCGTGTAAAACAAATGGAGGACCAATACCAGAACATGGGTTATCCTATGAATGACATGATGCGCCAGGGGGTTCGTGAAAATGCCTGGAACCAGATTATCAGTGAGAATACTATTAATGAAGAGGTAGAAAAATTGGGTTTGAGTGTAAGTGCAAAAGAAATGGATGATATGCTGTTTGGACCAAACGCGCCGGAAGAATTTAAAAAGCAGTTTACCAACGAGCAGGGTGTATACGATGTAAACGCCGCCAAGAACGCCATTGCACAGTTGCGTAAGCAGAAGTCTACTATGGCAGATAATTTCAATAATGTATACCTGCCTGCCCTGGTAAATAACCGTCTTCGTGAGAAATTTGTATCCCTGCTCTCCAACACCAGTTATTTTCCCCGCTGGATGCTGGAAAAAATGAATACGGATAACAGCAGCCTGGCATCAGTATCGTATGTAAGTGTGCCCTACGGTACTATAACAGACAGTACTATAAAAGTAAGCGACGAAGAAATAGCTGCTTACATAAGCAAACGTAAAGAAGAATTTAAACAGGAAGAAAGCCGCAGCATTGCGTATGTTACATTTGATGCAGCCCCCTCAGCTGCAGATACTGCTGCACTTTTAAACAACCTGGATTTACTGAAAAAGGAATTCGTTGAAACACCGGAAGCAGATATCCCAACCTTTCTTGCAAAGAACGGTAGCCAGATAAATTTTATGGATGCCTATATTTCTAAATCATCCATCCAGGTTCCCAACAAAGATTCAATAATGGCACTGCCCAAGGGTGCTGTATTTGGACCTTACCAGGATGCCGGCAACCTGACCATTGCCAAAAAAATTGATGAGAAAGTTTTGCCGGATTCAGTAAAGGCAAGACATATATTAATTGCCACTGTTGACCCAAGAACCGGCCAGCCACTATTGGCTGACAGCATTGCAGAAAAAAGAATAGACAGTATTAAACGTGCTCTAGAAGGCGGCGCCAGATTTGACAGCCTGGCGGCCAAATTTTCTGCCAGTCCCGAAGGGCAGTCAAATGGTGGCGACCTCGGCTATTTTGCTTCTGGCAGGATGGTGAAAGAATTTGATAAATACAGCTTCAGTGCAAAAAAAGGGGACAGGAGCATTGTTAAAACAGAATTTGGTTACCACTACGTTGAAATACTGGACCAGAAAAATTTCAACCCGGCTTACAAAATTGCTTACTTATCAAAAACAATTATACCCAGCCAGGAGACAGATGAGAAAGCATCTGGTATGGCCAGCCAGTTTGCCAGCGAGAGCCGCAATGCAAAAGCTTTTGATGAAAACGTTAAGAAAAGAAACTATAATAAATTACTGGCGCTGGATATTAAACCCAACGACATGAATATTAATCCACTGGGCAGCAATCGCCAGATGGTAAAATGGGTGTACGAAGCCAAAGTAGGTGATGTATCAGAAATGTTTACAGTAGATAACAAATATGTGGTAGCCGAGGTGACAGAAATTAATAAAGAAGGCATTGCCAGCCCGGCAAAGGCACGTCCAATGGTAGAGTACATTATCCGCAACCAGAAAAAAGCAGAACAGATTAAGAAGAAAATGGGTGCTGCCAATTCCCTGGAAGCAATAGCTGCTGCTACTAATCAACCGGTATTGAAAGCTGACAGTATTAGCTTCAGCTCACCGGTATTTCCGGGTGCAGGCCAGGAAGGAAAGGTGGGTGGTTACGCATTCAATGCAGGCGCAAAAGGCAAAGCTTCTGCTCCTATTGCAGGTAATGGCGGCGTATACAGCATCCGCACAGAAAATGTATATGCGCTGGCTAATCTTGGCGCCGGACTGGAGCAGCAGCGTGCTGCGATGATTCAAAACCAAAAAGCTGCCACAGGAAGAGGCGTAATAGAATCTGCATTGAAAAAAGCAGCCAGTGTTAAAGACAACAGGAGCAAAATATTCTAAGCAATTTTTTAAAAATACAGCATCCCGGGGTTTACAGCCCCGGGATTTTTTTTGCAACAATACCTGCAGCCATTGGTTAATATCAGTAGCAAACAGGCAGAAAATAGATCCGTCAAAATATTTCATGCTAATTTTACAGGACCGTAACCTTAAATAAACAGCTATGATAAATGAAACCTTTGTAAATAAAGTGGCTGAAAGCGGGCTGGTAGAAATAGACCTGGCACAATACTACCCAAAAGGCGAAGTGCAGGTTTTTGATCTGAAAGACTACCTTTTCATGGAATTAATTTTAAAGGAAAAGGATTTCAGGGAAGCCCTGAAGCAAAAAGATTTCAGCAGCTACCAGGATAAACTGGTGGCAGTTACCTGTTCCGCAGATGCCATTATTCCGGTTTGGGCCTATATGCTGGTGGCCAGCTACCTGCAGCCACTGGCAAAAGAATTGGTGATGGGTGATGCCGCCATGCTGCACCAGCTGCTCTTTTTAAGAAATATTAATACGATTAATACTGCAGAATTCCAGGACAAAAGGGTGGTAATAAAAGGTTGTGGAGATGTGGAAATAGCCCCCTTTGCTTATCTCGAAATCACCAAACTGCTGCGCCCGGTGGTTAAAAGCATCATGTACGGAGAACCCTGCAGTACGGTGCCGGTATTTAAAAAAGCCAACGTTGCTAACGCATCCAGCTAAACTGATTTTACCCTGGTACCTGCAACAAACTTCTAAGCGGGCACCTGACCATACCGGCCGACGCCGGTATTTTTTTGTCCCGAACGCATCCTCCCGAAAAAATACTACAAAAGGGGTATTGTGTAGTTTGGTAGTCCATGCTACCTTAACAGACTGATTTACACCCTTTGCAAGCCCCTCCGCCCGTGGAACAAAACACTTTATTGCTGACCAGATAGTATTACAAGAAAACAGACAGGCAAGATAAACAGGTTTCTTCAGCAGGCGATATTGTTTTGTAACATCATCACACATACTGCAGCATACCTCATAAAACGGCGTGGGTAAAAATGGCAAAATACAAAGTATACATATCATCTACTTACCGCGACCTGAAAGAACACCGCAAACAGGTAATTGATTTCTTTGGCAAAAAAACCATCAAGGAAAACTTTGACCTGATCAGCATGGAAGGTTATGTGGCTGATGATACGGAACCTGCCCTGGAATGCATTAACGACGTAAAGGCCTGCAATGTTTATATTCTGATCATCGCCAACCGTTACGGATTTATCCCCCCCAAGAACAACACGGCAGAAATATCCGTAACGGAAATGGAATATAATGCCGCGCTGGAAGATCCGCAGAAAATAATACTTGCTTTTTTTGCCAATGAGACAGATCCACAGTTTGGTCCGGACAATGATGCGGATTCGGCGATCTCTGAAAAGAAGAAAGCCAAACTGCTGGCGTTTAAGACCAGGGTACGCGAGGCAACCCTTACCCACCCGGAGCCTTTTATTTCGTCTTACCACCTTACATTGCAGATTGCAGAATCGCTGATGCGCAGATCTTTTATTGCGTACAAACTGGACAATTCCAGGGCTTACTGCTGCGACCGCGTGCCGCAGTTTACCCGTTTCCTGCTTACCCGCAACAGCAATGCGTTTAAATCGGTGATTATTTACGGAGACAGGAAAGAGCTCGGTCTTAACCTCATCAACCGCTTCAATATTTTCACGCTCGATTTACAGGAAGACGCCCTGCAAAACCAACTCGTAAGTTTTGAAGACTTTTTGGTAAGCGAAGAATATGCGCAGAACCGTAACAGCCTGCTGGTCTATATCTACGATAAATTTTTTCCTAATAAACCGCTGGCTGATGTTTCACTCAACAGCTTCCTGGCGGCATTCAGCACACTGGACACGCCGCTTGTTTTTGTGATTAACTGCGACTCTACCATGTTTGAAGATAACCAGCTGAATTTTCTAAAATCTTTTGTAGACGAATTGTACAATGCCATGCTTCTGGTGCAGAAAATCACCATGTACCTTTTCCTGAACATTGAAGACAATACCCGTTCTGCCAGCCTGGATTTGCAACTGAAGCAGCTGCAGCAATTACCCAACCAGGAAAAATATTTATCGGTATTGCCCCGCCTGCAATCATTAAGCCCGCAGCTAATCAAAACCTGGATCATTAATTATATCACTCCCAATCCCGGCCGGGCAGAAGAGCTGATGGACGCCTGTTTTAGTAATTTATCTGTTCCATTGAGTATGTACGAAGCCGATAAAAAAATACATGCACTGATAACACAGATCAATAACAATAACCCGGATATTCTTAAAATAATCAGTTAAACATACAGCTATGACTATTGAGCTAGACAAAATATTCCTGAACAATAACGCCATTGATTATGTAGCCGATGATGGATTGATTAAAGCCGTAGAAATTGCGATTGCCCTGGGAAAGCCACTGCTCATAAGCGGTGAGCCCGGTACCGGTAAAACCAAACTGGCAGATTTTGTGGCCATGCAGTTATCCCTGCAAACAGAGGGCAAGCCCTATGCGTTTTTAAAAGATCCCTATGTGTTTAACACCAAATCAACTTCTGTCTCCACAGATCTGTTTTATTTCTATGATGCAGTTAGCCATTTCAGGAGCCAGCACGCAGATACCACTACCGAACAGTTTATAGAATTAAAACCCATGGGCCTTGCCATAGCCCAAACCCATGGGCTGGGTAGCAATGATCTGCAGGGCATCCAGAAAATTGGCAACCTGTCTGAAGCCCATCTTGACCCCCAGCCCCGCAGCAGCGTGGTATTGATTGATGAAATTGACAAAGCCCCCCGAGAGTTTCCGAACGACCTGCTGAACGAAATGGAAAACTACCGTTTTGATATCAAGGAAATCAACCAGTCGGTAAGCCGCTGCACAAGCGACTGCCGTATCCTGGTAATTATGACAAGTAATTCTGAAAAAAACCTGCCCAATGCTTTTTTACGACGCTGCGTTTTCTATCATATTTCTTTTCCCGACAAGGATAAGCTGCTGCAGATTGCTAAAAAGCGACTGATGATTCAAAATAGTGAATATGATGCGCTGATTGAAAAAGCCATTGAAGAGTTTAATAATATCCGTAACCGGGCCATGAATAAAAAACCCTCCACTTCAGAATTCCTGGATTGGGTAAACCTGCTGAAGCACTACAACCTGCTGAACAATAACAGCTTTGCACCAGACAACAGAAACCCCCTGTACGAAGCCACAAAAAGCACCCTTATCAAAAATTATGAAGACCAGCTTATTCTGAACAAAGCTGGCGCATAATCACCCAGGCCGGCAATGGACAAAAAACCCCCGATACAAGACGGTAAAAAAGACAGCCCGCTGCAGCTTCCGCTGGGCCAGCTTTTTTATTTGCTGTATAATAACGGTTTTAGCGTAAAGCCCGATGACTATATAGAAATGCTGAAGATTACCGAGCGTTTTGGATCGCACGATATAGATGAAACTGCCCGATGGATCTGCCCCATCATTGCCACCAGTGAGATGGAGCAGACAAAGTTTTATAATATTATTGAGCAGTATAAAAAATTAACCGCGGTAAAAGAAGATGAAGCGGCCGCCCGCAAAAGAAAGCAACAGCTGCTGAAAATGGCCATTACCAGCGTGGCGGTATTGGTACTCTTCGTGATCATGTACCTGTCTCTTAGCAAAAGACCGTATAACCTGCCCAATAACCGGGTAGAAAAATTTGTGGAAAAAGGCACCAGGCTGGATTTTGATGCTGCCGATCTGTTGCTTGCCCCCGAAGACAGCGCAGACCTGCAATTCTCCTGGCAGTTTGAAGACGGCAGTACAGCCAAGGGGCAAACAGCCAGTTATCTTTTCACCACGCCGGGCGACTATTATGTAAAAAGGCAGATACGTTCCAACACCTTTTCCCTTTCTAAAAAATCGGATTCGCTGCTGATTCATGTTTGCAATGATTTGCCAAAACTGCGTATTAACCTGCCCGGGCAGTCCGTTACAGCAAAAAAACCTATTACCCTTACGGCCACGGTAGATGCTGAACCCGGTACGGTAACTAATTATCAATGGACAATAAAGGGTGCTGACAGAGATTCCATTTTTACCACGGAACAACCACGCATAGAAAACTTTGTTTTTGCCAATGAGGGCGATTTTGGTGTAATCTGCAAAGCAGTGGTCGGCAACGTTAAATCGCCGTGTACAGTTACCGATGAGGCCACCATCAGCGTGCTGGATAATGGTATGCATTACAGCGCGTCTTTTTCCAACCCAAGGCCCGGCACCTATGAAGGAAAAACAAGACTGAAATGGTGGGCAACCCTGCTCGTTTTATTGCCCGCTGCAGCCTGCGCCGCCTATAGCCTGTTTAAAAGAAAAGTGGAAAAAAAGCCTGTGCCGAAAACAACCGCTACCTCTGAAACGCCCAGGCAAGGCCCCTTTGATATTCCGTTTGAGCAAAATGATTTAAAGCTGATACAGCAGGACCGCGAGCTGCGCCGGACATTTATCCAGATGCGTTACAGATCAGAAGAAGAAACCCTGGTATTAAGTATACCCGCCACCATTAACAGTACCATTCAGTCGGGCGGCAGTCCGCAGTTGGTTTACGCGCCACTTACACAGCAGCAGCAATACCTGGTGTTAATAGACCGGGCTAATCCCAAAAGCATGCTTACCCGGTTGTTCAGCTGGTTGGTGAACAGTATTGCGGAAGACGGTATACCTGCAGCTATTTTTTATTACGACAAAAACCTGGTTTGCTATAACGACACATTCCCCGGCGGATTAACACTGCAGCGGCTGGCGGAAACACATACCAGTGCTACCCTTATAATGATGGGCAAGGCCCATGAATTGGTATACAGTGCTTACCCGGTCATTGAAGAAAAGTTTCTTAGGGAATTAAACCGCTGGCAGAGCAAGTCTATTATTACACCGGTGCCGGTTAAAGACTGGGCCGCCAAAGAAAAAGTATTGCTGCAATACCTTATCCTGCTGCCTGCAGATACCAGTTCATTGCAGAAACTAATGCCTGCGCTGCGCGAAAAAATAAAACCCAATACCAGCCTGCTTGAAATAACCAATGCGGAAAGCTATTCTTTAAAAGAAACAGATTTCCAGGACCTGGCTTCGCTGAGGGCCTATTTAAATAATGATGACCCCCTTTTTCAATGGCTTTGCGCCACCTGTATTTATCCAAGGCTTAGCTGGGAAGTACTGGTAGAAATGGGCAAAACCATATTGGATAAATATGGCGAACCCGAAAAACTGAATTATGGCAACCTGCTGAAGCTTTGCCGTATTACCTGGATGCAGCAGGGCGTGTTTCCGCAAATTACCCGGCTGGAACTGCTGAAATCGCTGACGGTAGAAAATGAAGTTGCCGCCCGCGAAAAATTGCTGGAGATGCTGGAGTATTCTACCAAGCTATATGGTGAAAGCGGCTGCTTTTTTGAAGAGGAGAAAAAAAGGCAGCAGTTGACCAACCAGTTCATTCTGCATGCCAGCAATAATGATCAGTTTGAGCGCTACGCCAACAGCAAGGAGGCTTTTCAGAAAATATGGAAGAAAGATACTATACTGGACATGCCCCTGAAAAAATACCTTGATAAAACGGAAAAAGACAAATGGCAAACACCGGTCAATAATGGCCAGCAATCTGTGGGGCTTACCGTATATTTTAACCTGGAAGAGAAAGCTGCCCAAAAAACAACCCGGCTGAAAAGAGGACTTGCCGCTGCTGGTGCTGTATTGCTGCTGGCCCTCTGGGCGTACATGGGTTATGGAGGAGGAGCAAAAAAATTGGAGCCCCTTGTTTTCCTGGGCCAACAGGACAACCCACCTAGCCTGCCCATAGCAGTGAAAGTGATAAAATTATTCAGTGCCTGCAGCGATACACTGCAACAAAATTTTAGTCAGTTGGATGGTTACCTGGAATTGAACAATGAAAAATTTCCACTGGCATGGGATGAAAAAACCTCCACCGCTTCTTTCGATGATATTCCTTATGAATACCTGTTGGTCGGAAAAGCAAGTATTATGCTTTCATGGGCACAGAACAAATCGGTTACCAGTCCTCTTGTTTTTACAGACCGGCTGTTTCCTGACTCTGTAACCATTGCCTGCCAAAACAGGAATATAGAAAATAAAAAACCTTTGTACATCAGGTTTAACGATACCACCGGTTACAGGGAAATAGAAAATGTACTGGTAAATGCGCTCTTTGAGTACAATATATCTGCATTGCAGTCAGATTTTACGGATTCTTCGCGGATTATTTATTATGAGCCCAATCAGAAACCCCGCGCCGATTCAATAGTGAATATAATGGCGCAGACCATGGGCATACACGTTGCAGAGGATTTTATCAGCGAACAAAGAACACCCCCGGCTACCCCTATTTTATTTATAAATACGGCCAAGGATTCTGTAATTGTTGAAACAAAAGAAGAGAGGAAAGCCAATGCCCGCGATCACCACCTGATGGGCGACCAATATTATACTGATGCCAAATACCAGCAAGCGCTGGATGAGTATACGCAGGCCATCAGCCTCGACCCGGCAGATGCGCTGGCTTATTACAACAGGGGGCTCTGCTATGAAGCGCTGGCAAATGGATTCAGCAATAAATCCAACAGGAGCCTGAACACACCAATGCTTGAAAAAGCCCTGAAAGAATACAATGCAGCCATTGCACTCAATGCAAAAGACGGGTTGTCTTGGTACCGCAAAGCCAGTATAAAA
>JANPGT010000398.1:0-8368 GCA_031424135.1 Chitinophagaceae bacterium | reverse complement strand
TTGGTTTTTGCAGTTTCAACCCGCATTCAGCATTCATTTTGTCTACCAGGTACACTGTTAACTCCGGAGAAAATGCTTCATCGTGCATGTGCATAAAAAAATATAGTTCCTGCAGGCCATTGTCAAGCCAGTATTTCATTCGCTTTACCCAGGCATCTGTACGGGTATAATCGGTGGGATGAAGGCTGTTTCCTACATAACGGATAAACGCTTTGGGTACTGTAAGTTCCATATGGGCGCAGTCTCTTCTGCCAGCGGTATCTGTAATCACCGCGCCAATATTCAGTTCGCGCAGCGTACCAAATAATTCCTTGCGGATATCCTTGTCTGCAAACCAGTCGGGGTGACGTACTTCCAGGAAAAATTGCAAATCAGTAGGCAGGGTTTTCAGGTAGTCGAACAACTTAGCCCTTTGTTTGGGGCTGTATTTTTCACTCACTTGTAAAAATATAGGGCCCAGGTTATCACCAAAAGCCATTACACCTTCCAGGAAGGCGGTGGTTAAAAAATCAACATTGTTGAACCCGCTGTAATGGCTGATGCTGTTGGTAACCTTGGGACAAAATTTAAAATCTTTTCCAGCAGCTTTGGCGGCCCATTTGGCAATTTCTTCCGGTTTGTATACCTTATAGTGGGTGGCATTCAGCTCAATGGAATTGTAGTGCTGCACATAGTGATCCAGGAACTGGGCGTCTTTGGTGCCCTTGGGATAAATCTTGCCTATCCATTCCTTTCTGCCCCATTTGGCGCAGCCCAGCCAAACATGTGGTTTTTTTTTGGAAGGCTTTAATACCAGTTTATTTCCCGCAGGTTCTTTGGGCAAAGAAAAATCGATGCTGTCCAGTTCTTTTTCAGGCACGCGTCCAAACTCCATATTATATAACGTTAATGAGTAAACTTTTTTCAGCAGTTGGGCATTCGGTTCCAAACGAAAAATCCTTCAATCTGTGTCATCCGTGTTCAACTATTATTGTTGCGCAGCAACATCTCTATCCAAAAATACTTTTTACCATTCCGCCATCCACGGTAATGGTTTGCCCGGTAATATACCTGGATGCGGGACTTAGCAGCCAAACCGCCAGGGAAGCAAAATCTTCCGGCCGGCCCAATGCACCTACCGGTATCTGCTGAATACCCTGTCGCCTTGTTTCGACGGCCGACAAACCGGTTTGTTCCGCCTTCTTATTATAAATTCTTTCAATCGCCGGTGTATCATGGGAACCGGGGCCCATCACATTTAAGGTAATGCCGGTTTTGGCAATTTCCTGGCTAAGCGTCTTCACAAATCCAACAACGGCCAAGCGAAGCGAATTACTCAGCACCAGGTTTTCCAACGGTTGTTTAACGGAAGAACTTTCTATGTAGACAATCCTTCCATAGTGGTAGTCTTTCATCCTGGAAACAAAGGCTTGGGTGATGGCTATTTTCCACCGAAGAATATCCCTGTAAGCATGGTCCCAGTCTTCCAGTGTTGTCTCCAGCACTGTTTTTGCCGGGGGGCCGCCCGCGTTTACCAGGATGCCGTGGAGTTGACGGGTACCAATAGCTGCGGCAATATTTTCAATGGTGTCCGTATGGGTAATATCGCCTGCAATGGTTTCTACCTGTTCGGGTGCGGTTGCTTTCAAAGCATCCAGTTTATCACTGTTGCGGGCTACTGCAATAATATTTGCCCCTTCTTTAATCAGCACTTCTGCAATGGCTTTTCCAAAACCACTGGTAGCCCCGCCTACTATAAACAATTGATTTTTTATCAGGAGATCCATATTTTTATTTTAACACGAATTATAAGCGAATTAAACGAAAATAACTTCGCCCATACTATTCATGAATTAGTATAATATAGCCAGAACCAGGTTTTCATTCAAATAACTGATTTAACTTCTCAGGAACAGGAACCACAAGTGATTGCACGAAAACCTTATTATGAAAAATTCGTCTAAAATTAGTGTTGTTGGTTTTGTCAAATAAGTATCCCCAATAACAAACAAATAATAACAATTACCGGCGAAGGAAGTTTGGTAAAAAACAGCAACCCAAAAGTACCTGCCATTACCAGCAGGTTAATGATACTCACAGTATCAAGCCCGGTAACCGATACATCCTTCATCATATACAACGTGGCTGCAATCATAATGCCGGCTACTGCGGCATTGATACCTTCCAGCGCCCGGTACACCGCTGCATATTTTTTTAAGTTGTGCCAGATAGGGTAAAAAAATAATACCAGTAAAAGACTGGGTAAGAAAATTGCGGCCGAACCTATGAGGGCCCCCGTTACCTGCATGCCTGTTCCATGATCTTTCATGGCCATGGCACCGGTAAAAGACGCAATGGAAAATACCGGCCCGGGTATGGCCCGTACTATACCGGCACCAGTGTAAAAATCATCCCGATCAATACTTACTACCGACTGCTTTTTATCCTGGTTTTTTCTGATCACTACCTGCGACTTCGGCCTTTCTACGAACTGTTCGTACATAAAAGGAATCAACACCTGTCCGCCACCAAATACCAGGCTGCCCATGCGGTAGGTGTTTTCAAAAAGGTTCAGGGGTCGGCGATTTTTCCAGTCCTGCACCCTGGCTATTTCGCTGGATATACCTGCCGATATAAATATTAGAACAAATAGCCATATGTTTCCCCATTTAATTTTTTGCGGCTTTATTGCTGTTTGTGGAATGCGCTTACTGCTGAGGTTGGTAATAATACCCGCCAGTAAGATCAGCAAAGGAAATATGCCCGAAGATTTGAAAAAGATGAAAGACACTGCCACTGTTACTCCCGTAATAATAATAGTAACCTTATTTTTTACCGCCATTTTGATAGCAAACCAGGCAGCAAATGCCAGGAAGCCTACCGCCATGGGTGCAATGAATTTAAAAATATCTGTTCTCAGGGTTTTCCGGTTAATATATTCCAGCAGGAAAGACAGGCCTCCCATCAATATGCAGGCTGGCAGTATCCAGATGATAAGTGTGAGGACCGCAAGAGGAATACCGCCCCGTTTATACCCAATCAATGTAAGCGTCTGGGTAGAGGACGCTCCGGGAAGAAGCTGGCAGAAAGAATTGAAATCTATCAATTCTTCTTCCGTGATATCTTTCCTGCGGTGTACAAAGGTTTTCAGCATCATTCCAAAATGCCCCTGGGGTCCGCCAAAAGCAGTAATGCTGTGCAGGAAAACGGCTTTTAAAAAAGGTATGTGGCGCAGCAGGATCATTGAGGCGGAAGAGCGCTTGGTGATTAATGCTACAATTTATCAATAGCGTTATTATCAGCCAAATGATTTTAATCTGTGTTACCGGTAGTAATGGTACAATTCAATTTCCTCCAGCACTTTATCAGGTACCAGGTAGCGGACAGATTTTCCCTGCTTAATCATATCACGTATATGTGTAGACGAAATCTCCAGCAGGGGGGCGTCTGCTATATGGATGCGGGCATTAAGGGTATTGATGATCTCTGCACCCGGACGTTTATACAGGTATAAATCATGCTCTTTTACCAGCACCGCTGCATTTTTCCATTTGTGGAGGTTTTGTAATCCGTCGCTGCCCATAATAATAGAGAATTCATGTTCGGGGTGTTTTTCTTTCAGGTAGGTAAGGGTGTCGATGGTATAAGATGGACGGGGCAGGTGAAATTCAATGTCGCTGGCTTTAAGACGTATCTCATTTTCTGTAGCCAGTTTTACCAGGTGCAGGCGATGGTACTCGTTCAGCAGGCCGGCGCTTTCCTTGAAAGGGTTTTGGGGAGATACCACCATCCAAACCCTTTCGAGATCTGTATTTTGTACAAAATGACTGGCAATAATACAATGCCCAATATGAACAGGGTTAAATGATCCAAAATACAATCCTATTTTCATACTGTACTGTTAGTCATTGTTTTATATGGTGAAACTTAAAGGGATTCCAATTTCTCTACAAAAATGTTTTGTGCCTCATTTAAACGGAGACTAAGGCTGTAGCCAGAAACGCTGATGGCGATGGGGTCGCCCAGCGGGGCTATCTGGTCTACTCTTATGTTTTCTCCGGGTACGCAGCCCATTTCCATGAGCTTTAGAAAGATATCATTGTTCTCAAATGACTTTATTTTAACGGTCTGACCTACGGGTATTTCTGATAGTCGTCTTAACATCGTACTGCAAATCTATGCTGTATCGCAGGTAAATAATTACGACTTTTGGAAATGCTTAATAAAGAAATTCTCTCTTCTGTTCATTTCCACTTTTTGCATGGTTCCCCAGGCTTCCGTAACCGGCAGCAGCTAAAAGCCTTCCTGCTTTCAATATTCAGGACTGAGAAGACACCAATAAATAGTCTTAGCTATATTTTTTGCTCTGATAAGTACCTACTGGGCATCAACCAGCAATTTCTACAGCACAATGATTATACAGATATCATCACATTTAACCTGGCAATGGGAACGGCACCCGTAGAGGGCGAGATATACATTAGCCTGGACAGGGTAAAGGAAAACGCTGAAAACCTGGACCAGTATTTCTATATGGAGCTGCACAGGGTAATCTTCCATGGGGCACTTCATCTTTGTGGTTACAAGGACAAGAACGCTAAAGATGCATCCATCATGAGAGCAAAAGAAGATTTCTATTTAAAACAGTACTTTAAATAATGTTCCACGTGCAACACTTTTCAGGTTAATCTATCTAACTGCCCATATTCCACGTGGAACGTCCAGTACGGAATCTTATTATCCTCCACAATAAATAAGATCCAAAGGTATCCTTTGTACTTTTGCTCTCCAATTCATACACATGTTTCCAGAATACGATGTTATAGTAGCAGGTGCCGGCCATGCCGGATGTGAGGCCGCAGCAAGTGCTGCTAATCTTGGTTCCAAAGTATTACTGGTAACCATGAATATGCAGACCATTGCACAAATGAGTTGCAACCCGGCTATGGGGGGTATTGCCAAAGGCCAGATTGTGCGTGAAATTGATGCACTGGGAGGCTATTCAGGAATTATATCCGACCTGAGCACCATCCAGTTCAGGATGTTGAATAAATCCAAGGGGCCAGCGATGTGGAGTCCGAGAACACAAAACGACCGTATGCTTTTTGCCTCCAGCTGGCGCGAAAAACTGGAACAGACACCAAATGTTGATTTTTACCAGGACACTGTCGTAGGCATACTAATAAAAAACGGTAAAGCTTGCGGTGTTGTAACTGGACTGGGTAATGAAATAAAGTCAAAGTCAGTGGTCATCACCAGCGGTACTTTCCTGAACGGCATTATTCATATTGGAGAAAAGAGATTCGGCGGCGGAAGGGTTGGTGAAAAAGCAGCCACAGGCATTACTGAACAATTGGTATCGCTGGGCTTTGAAAGCGACCGACTTAAAACAGGTACCCCGCCAAGGGTAGATGGACGAAGTCTCGATTACAAAAAAATGGAAGTCCAGGACGGCGACACCGAGATTGTAGGCTTCTCCTTTACAGACACAAAAAAAGTTGAAGCAGCCGCGCAGCGAAATTGCTGGATTACCTACACCAGCCAGCAAACCCATGATATACTGAAAACCGGCTTCGACAGAAGTCCAATGTATACCGGCAGAATTGGAGGCGTAGGCCCACGCTACTGCCCAAGCATCGAAGACAAAATAAATAGGTTTGCCGAGCGTGACCGCCATCAGATTTTTGTGGAACCCGAAGGATGGAACACCGTCGAAATCTACGTTAATGGATTCTCCACCTCCCTTCCAGAAGATGTACAATACGAAGCTATTCGTACAATACCGGGCTTTGAAGCCGCAAGAATGTTCCGTCCCGGATATGCAATTGAATATGATTTTTTTCCTCCTACACAACTTACCTATACACTGGAAACAAAAGCCATCAGCCATTTATTTTTTGCAGGGCAAATTAATGGCACAACGGGTTATGAGGAAGCCGCCTGCCAGGGATTGATGGCCGGCATCAACGCCCACCAAAAAGCTTTCGGACTGGAACCATTCATTTTAAAAAGAAGCGATGCTTATATCGGCGTGCTTATTGACGACTTAATCAGCAAAGGAACCGAAGAACCTTACCGCATGTTCACCTCCCGTGCCGAATTCCGTACACTACTGAGGCAGGACAATGCCGACCTCCGGCTTACCGAAATGAGCTATCGCCTGGGATTGGCTTCGCAGGAAAGAATGGAAAAAGTTTTAGCTAAAAAAACCGGCGTTGAAGAAATTACCGCCATTTTGAAGGATTTTACGGTTGATCCTGACCTTATACAGGCATTTTTGAGCGAAAAAGACTCAGCCCCACTACAGCAAAAACAAAAGGCTGTACAGCTGTTACTCCGACCAAACCTGGATCTTAAATCTTTAATGTCGGTTCTTCCAATACTGAACGACAAACTAAAACAATACACAGCAGAAACCCTTGAACAAGCCGAAATTCAGCTTAAATATGGCGTTTATATCGAAAAAGAGAAGGATTTAGTAAAAAAAATGGCCCAATTAGAGGATTTACTGATCCCTTCCAGCTTCGATTATGACCGCATAAATTCACTCTCCAATGAAGCCATGCAGAAATTCAAGAAAATACAACCGCGCACCCTTGGCCAGGCCAGCCGCATCAGCGGTGTAAACCCAAGCGACGTGCAAATACTGATGATTTTTATGGGGAGGTAATTACAAGCCGTACTGTGCACTTATCTGCAGCATCCGCTCAATAGGCTTTTTCGCAGCAATTCGAAGATTTTCGTCCATAATTATCTCCGGCACCTCATATTCCATGCACAAATACAGTTTTTCCAAGGTATTTAACTTCATATGTGGGCAATCATTGCAAGCACAGCTATTATTTGGGGGAGCAGGGATAAAAGTCTTCCCTGGGGACTCCTTCTGCATCTGGTGCAGTATACCGGTCTCTGTTGCCACGATAAATTCTTTTGAGGCATCTTGTTGCGAAAACTTCAGCAGGCCCGTAGTAGAGCCTATATAGTCTGCAATGCGAAGTATGGGCTCTTCGCACTCGGGGTGGGCAATCAACTTCGCGTTTGGATGCCTTATTTTAAGTTTCGTTATTTTTTCGAGGCTAAAAATTTCATGTACCATGCAGGCGCCGTTCCACAAGACCATGTCTCTTCCCGTCTTCTTGACCAGGTAGGCGCCCAGGTTCTTATCTGGCGCAAAAATTATCTTTTGGTCTTTGGGCAAACTTTCCACTATTTTCTCTGCATTGCTGGAAGTACAGATAATGTCGCTCAAAGCCTTTATTCCTGCACTGCAGTTGATATATGAGATAACCAGGTGGTCCGGGTGCTGCTCCTTAAACTTCTTAAAAAGTTCCGGCGGTGCGCTGTCTGCCAGCGAACAGCCCGCTTTCAAGTCAGGCAAGAGCACCTTTTTATGAGGATTCAGAATTTTAGCGGTTTCCGCCATAAAATGAACGCCGGCAAAAACAATGATGTCGGCATCAGTTTTTTCGGCTTTTTGCGCCAGTCCCAAACTATCCCCTATATAATCCGCCACATCCTGGATGTCCGGCTCCTGATAATAATGTGCCAGGATGATGGCATTTTTTTCCTTTTTGAGCCGTTCAATTTCCGCAAACAAATCAATTGTGGGATCAACCTCCAAATCAAGGAATCCAACTTTGTCTAAATTTTCTATTTTATCTGCTATATAAACACTCATAAGATATAATAATATACTATTTTTTATAAAAATCTATTATTACTATGGCTGTGGATTGGTGGATATTAATTTTAAAAAACAATAGGTAAATTAAGAAAGACATGCTTATCAACAGCTATCCACATTTACCTAACATCAACAAACACCGGCTGGTATTGGTTTAAGGCAGTTTATTAACGCCTGTTAATATAAAAACGAACGTAAAACTATTTAAAAAATAAAACCTGTGTGGAACAATAATAAATACAGGGCTATCCACATTTATTTTAGCTGAACGCCTGCCATTAAAATTGCTCCCTAACTAATAACAGATAGTCCTATACTTATACCAGGGGTTACCCACATTAAAAACGGCTTTTCCACAGATAGTATAAGCCATGAAAATAGCGGCTCTTATTACTTATATTATATGCAACAACAGCTACCCGGATATCAGCAAAAAATAAAAGCGCAAAACTTACAGGGACTAGAAACGAAATAACCTGAAAAGCCCCTGTTGAAGCAAGTTTCGGCCATTTTTCCACAATTTGTTCATATGCGAAATTACCCTATTTTTGCCATCCTGTTTTTTAAAAAGGAAAACATACTTATCTATTATGTCAATCATTCAGAGAATTCGTGACAAGGCCGCCTGGTTTTTATTCATTGCTATTGGTGTTTCATTGCTGGGCTTCCTGATCCAGGATGCTTTTGTAGGTAAAACCGGCTCGG
>JANPGT010000397.1:0-3334 GCA_031424135.1 Chitinophagaceae bacterium | reverse complement strand
GTAAAACGGAAGGCAACGGCAAGAATAAATTTTTCACAGTACAGGTGGATTACGCCAACCCCATTTCAGAAAAATCGAAGATAGAAATGGGCGCCCGTGCTGCCATCCGCGACAATAAAAGCGTGAGTAATAATTTCATCTACGACAATTCACTCACCATACCGGCGTACGTTTACAACGCATCACTCAGCAACGATTATAAATTTACTGACAGGGTATTTGCTGCCTACAGCACCTATTCCGGCAAAGTAAAAACCATGAGTTATCAGCTGGGTTTAAGAGCCGAAAGCTCAGATTACACAGGAACAAAATTTGGCGCCAAAGACTCTACTTTTAAAACCAGTTACCCCATCAGTCTTTTTCCAAGTGTATTTATTACAAAGGAACTGGGCAATAAGCAGGATTTTCAGATTAACTATTCCAGGAGAATCAACCGCCCTAACTTTTTTCAGTTGATCCCTTATAAAGACATTACCAACCCACAGTATCCAACAGTGGGTAACCCGGGCCTGAAGCCGGAGTTTACCAACTCATTTGAGATGTCTTACCAAAAAACATTTCCTAAAAACTACAGCCTGCTGGCATCGGTGTATTTCAAACATACTACCAACCTTATTACACGCTACCAGTTTAAAGATGTAATCTCTGACAAGAACACAGACAGCGCTACATTTACTTCTTACCAGAATGCCAACAGCAGTACTTCGTACGGGCTGGAAATAACAGGACGTACGCCATTGACCAAATGGTGGGATATGACGACCAATGTGAATTTTTACAATGCTACCATTAATGCCAGCAATATTACCAATGCAGGTGGTTCTACCCAGCGCCTTAGCTATTTTGCGAAATGGAACAATAACTTTAAACTACCCAAAAACTTCAGCATACAGTTATCAGGCGACTACCAGAGCAAGTCTGTATTACCACAAAGCAGTGGTAACGGAGGCGGCGGTGGCGGACGCGGCGGCGGCGGCGGTGGTGGCATGTTTGGCGGAGGCCCCCAGCCATCTGCCCAGGGTTATGTAAACCAGAATTACGGGTTTGATTTCGCCATTAAAAAAGAGTTCCTGAAAAACAAAGCGGCTTCGCTTACGCTGAGCGTGAATGATATTTTTAAAACCAGGAAGTACAGTTACTATTCCTATTCTACCATTGTTACACAGGATTATTCCAGGATAAGGGACCAGCAGATTTTCCGGCTGAATTTTAATTACCGTTTTGGCAAACTGGATGTATCGCTGTTTAAACGTAAGAATATGAGAAGCGGCATGGACGGCATGCAGGATGCGCAGCAGTAAACATATTTTCCTGTCAAAAACCTTGATGAGGCTGCCTTTAACAGGGCAGCCTTTTTTAATCCGCTTACATCACGCTTCTGCGGTCATTGCATTATTTTTATAGCTATGACGGGTCCGGCAAATGCGCCTGCGCACAGGATGGTTGGCCAAAATTATACTGCTATGAAAAATGTTTTATTTGGGGTAGATATTTTTTGTGAACAGGGCAAAAACTATAAGAATCTCCGCCTGGGGCTGATCACCAATAATGCGGCTACCTCCTGCAAAGGAAAGAGCAGCCGGCAGGCACTGCTGGAGGCGGGGTTTAACATAACCAAACTGTTTTCACCAGAGCATGGGCTCAGCGCCGCTGGTGAAGACGGCGCGCATCAAAGCAATCATACCGATGCACTTACAAAGCTGCCGGTCATCAGTTTGTACGGCGATCATTTGTCGCCCACGGCCGAAGATCTGGCAGCTATAGACATGCTGCTGTTTGATATTCCTGATGTGGGATGCAGGTTTTACACCTACCTGTGGACGATGACCCTGGCCATGGAAGCCTGCGCCCGGTGGCAGAAGCCTTTTGTAGTACTGGACAGGCCCAACCCAACAGGTGCCAACTTAAGGCAGGCTGAAGGTCCCTGGCTGGACGAGGCAAACTGCAGCTCGTTTATTGGCCGGTGGAATATACCGGTGCGGCATAGTTGCACATTGGGCGAGCTGGCCAATTTTTTTGCAGCCACCCGCGTAAAAAATCTTGACCTGCGGATTATCAAAGTACAGCATTGGAACCGTACCGAAACTTCCAGCATCGCAGGCTGGCATTTTGTGCCAACTTCACCCGCCATCAGTGACCCCGTCACCGCGCTGCTGTATCCGGGTATGGGCCTGCTGGAAGGCATCCTGGTAAATGAAGGACGCGGAACGGCAACGCCTTTTAAGCGAATGGGAGCACCCTGGATGGATGGGGGAAAAATGCACGACGCTTTTAAAGCGCTGCAATTGCCCGGCATTGAAGCCGCCATTACCCATTATATACCGGCAGAGGGTGTGTATGCAGGTGCGCTCTGCCATGGACTGCAATTTTCTGTTACCGATGAGGAGGGTTTTCTGCCGGTAAAAACCGCGTTGTTGCTGATGCAAAAAATTATTCAGCTGTATCCTGATGTTTGCCAGCCACGCCTGTATCCAACCGTGGCCAATCCCGCTGGAACAGGGCACCTTGATAAATTGACGGGTGTAAAAGATTCATTTGAAAAATTAAAAACCGGGGAGTTGCTGTCAATGACAAACCTGCAACAGGAATGGGCTGCTATTATAACACCCTACCTGCTATACTAAAATCGGGAATGTAAAACTGAGTTGGCAAAAAAAGTAACTGATTGTTTTATGCCACCGGCTCAAAACTAAAGCGCTTTCCCAACCAGCTGTCTTTTACCGGTATCATCCAGTTATTTTCCAGCTCTTGTTTTGTTTGTACCAGGTTGTTGAAATAGATAGTGTCTGGCTGTACAAAATTGTTATTGATGGCGTACTGCACCTGGGGCAGGGGCAGCAACTGAATATTGTCCTTAATGATGAACGCAAGCAGCTGCCTGTCGAACAGTGTAACCGCAAACTGCTGCTCTATTTGTTTCACCAGCCTTACTGAGCTATCCGTACTGCAGCCGCTTACACCTGCAGCAGTTTCATCGGCCATCAAGACAATAAAGCGTCCAAAAAACAAACTGGCCCAGCCCTTTACCGGTGTGCCATGAGAATTCCAGCCTGCGGTAAACTGCTGCAGCAAATCTTCTACCTGCAACGCTTCGCTCATGGAAAATAAGCGGTTGCATTGGTATATCCATACCCTTGAGTCCGGGACAAATGTTTCGGGCAGTAAATGGCGGTAATCAGTATTGTTCATGGGGTAAAATTACTACAGAAAATTCAATTAGCAGAAGCTTCAGCACAAACACATTCATAAAACGCGCTGTATAATATATAATTTCCGGAGGAGTTACTGCATGCTGGCAGCAATCAGTTCTGCCACATCCAGCACCTGTACTTCA
>JANPGT010000396.1:0-5597 GCA_031424135.1 Chitinophagaceae bacterium | reverse complement strand
CATGTTAAAAATTCCCGTCCGCCATATCAATTCACCACAAAAGCAGGCTGCTTTCAAACACTTCAGTATACGCAAAGTGGAGGACCTGCTGCACAGGGAAGATCTTTTTCATGAATTGCACCGGCATGATTTCTTTTTTATGCTGGCTTTGCAAAAAGCCAGCGGTATGCACGAAATAGATTTTACAAAATATGAGGTGTGCAACAATTCAGTTTTCTTTTTACGGCCCGGCCAGGTGCACCAGCTGCATTTGAAAGCAGATGCTGCGGGCTACCTCATGGAATTCAATTCGGAATTTTATCATCCTGCAGAAAAAGGGGCAGCGCAGCGTCTTCGAAAAGCCAGCAACCGCAATTTTTGTGCACTGGATGCCGAAAGGTTTGAAAAACTGAAGGCTGTTTTACTGTATATATTCCGGGAGTTCACCGACCAGCAGGAAGACAGCCTGGATATCATAAAAGCCAGCCTGGATATTTTCTTTATTGAACTTTTACGGCAAAGCCGGAATGGGGACAATGCAGCAACAGGCACCACTCCGTACGCGCAGGAGCGGCTGGAGGAATTTTCAGCACTGCTGGAAACGCATATCACCCAGCACAAACAGTGCGCGCATTATACAAAACTGATGCACCTTTCCGCGTACCAGCTTAATGAAATTACCAAAGCTACTGTGGGAAAAACAAGCTCGGCACTCATCAATGATCATATTGTTCTTGAAGCCAAAAGACAGCTGCTGGCTACTTCCAACCAAATTAAAGACATCGCCGATCACTTAGGTTACGAAGACGTTTCTTATTTTATCCGCTTCTTCAAAAAGCAAACCGGCTTTTCGCCGGAAGCATTCAGGCAGCATTCAGCATAAGTGCTGCACAATTCCATCATTGTGCTGCCAAACCACCTGCCTGTAAAACTAGTTTTGCGTAAATACATTCACAAAAAATTTACGCAACATGAAAATTATTATTGTAGGTGCCACAGGCACCATGGGCAGGCACTTAACCAGTGCGTTTGAAAAAGAAAACGAAGTAATTACAGCAGCTTCAAAAGGCGGGGATATCCAGGTTGATATCACCTCTACAGCATCCATTGAAAATATGTACCAGCAGGCAGGTGCTTTTGATGCACTCATCAGCACTGCCGGTCCAACTTATGTAGGCCCCTGGAAAAAATTGACCGACAAAGAATTCAGAAAAGGGGTTGAAGGAAAAATGATGGGGCAGATAAACCTGGTACTTATAGGGCAACACTATATTAATCCAAAAGGTTCCTTTTCCTTAATCACCGGTGCTTTAACGCATGACCCGCAAAAAAACTTTGCCAACGCCTCCGCAGCCAATGGCGCAGTGGAAGCTTTTGTGCGGGCAGCAGCCATTGAGTTGGAAAATGGTATCCGTATCAATGCAGTAAGTCCTACCGTTATAGAGAACTCCCCACAATATTTTCCCTTCTTCCCGGGAGATATTCCGGTTACCATGCAGGAACTGGAGTTTGGTTTCCGCAAAGCGGTGTTTGGCGCCAATACGGGACAGGTAATAAAACCATGACAATACAGCGAACCCACTACAATAAATTGAAGTGGGTTCGCCTGCTATTATCACTATCTGCCTCTATATTATTTCTACGCTGTTACAAAAAGCCCAGTTGCCGCATTACGGTTGTTCTGTCGAACACCTGGCTATGCCCGCATACCTTACCATTGCTGAATTGATAAATGGTAGTGCCAAAGCAGTTTATTGACTTTTTGGTAGGAGGAAAATCTCCAATATTTCCAAGATTTGTTCCTGTCATAATCCAGGTAATGCCCACATAATCACCATCTGAAACAGCATTTTGAATAGCAAAATGAATATCCGGAAAGGAATTAAAGGAATAGTTCAACCTGGTTTCAAATGCCGCATGATTCAACCTCTGTCCCTCCCATGGATCGCCTGTGTCAATATAAATAGTATAAGCAGTATCTACAAATGCTGCAATGGAGTTGATATCTTTTTCATTCCACACTTTTTGCATAAACGCCCGCAGTATTGTTTCATTTGTCATTTTTGCCCGTTTATTTTATTGAACTGTTCACTGGCGGCCTGAACCCTTTAAAGATAAGATAGATACCCAGCGAAAACTCAAACAATGCCACCAGGACTGCAGACAATCCTGCCAAAGGGGAATGTTGCCCAATAAAACCGAATAAAACCGCGAAATAACCAGCCAGCAGCGGCACCGCTCCAACAATGCCGATGAGTGCGAGGCCCCTGGGCACCTGGCGACTCCTGTACAGCATCACTCCCAGCAACAAATCGCAGATGGCCGGCATGAAACTTTGCCCCAGCAGGAAAATGCGGTCATACAATACCGAAAGCGCATGACTGGTAGCCAGCGCATCAGTTCCTGCCCCCGACTGCCGCAAGCTCACAACAGACGAAAGAAAGGCCACGCCAACGAAGATGGTGCCGGATTCCAGTATCCGTGCAGCCACCAGGCCCAGTGCGGCAGTTTCATGCTGCTTCTTCAGCACAGGATACAGCACAACAGCCGTACTGATGCCGGCAAGCGCGACAATAATCTCCAGGATGCCACCGATGATGGCGGCAGTATCTGGTCCGGCGCCCACAATGTAATTGGCGTTCTTTACTTGTGTGTAGAGCGCCAGGGTGGGGATAGATACAAAGGTGAGCAGGTAGAGCAGGCCCGCCAACAGCGAAGTCTTCCGTATTGTGCTCATGGCTACCCGCTCCGTTGCTGTATGCGTTAAGCTTGCAGTATGGCTGTTTGCATTCATTTTATAAATTTTATACACTGGTTATTGGTGAAGGCTTGAAGGACCCTTTATTTTTATCTTCTCCCAAGCGGATTTGTCTTCCAGGCCCTGGAAAAATGTATACTTACAATAAAGCTCCTGTTATACATTTCTTTGCCGTAGGAAATATTTGTCAATCCATAATTGTATCTAAAATCTAGGGCCACTCTTTTTTGCTTTAAGGGAAACTCAAATCCCCCGCCCATCTGCACGCCGGCGTCAAAGCGCCTGAAGCCTTCACTTGAATTGGTAAATGAAAGAGCTTTGCTGGAGTTCTCCACCTTATTGGTACCACCAAAATTGTACGCAATGGAAGGTCCCGCATTTACATACAATTTTCCCAGGTGAAAGCGGGCCAATACCGGCAGCTCTGCCGTGTAAAAGCGAAGCGTTCTTTCTGCGCCGGTTTCAGGGTTGCCTTCTTTTAACTTACCGCCCTTCATCATAAAATACAATTCTGGTACCAGCGAAAAATTGGGTGTAATGCCCGCCTGGAAGGATACGCCCGCCTGGGCTCCCAGCACTGATTTCTTGTAATCCTTCAGAGCGCTGTTGGCATCTCCATAGTGAAGGTTGGTACTCACCAGGTTCAGTACTACATCAAAATAAGTGTGGGCAGTTCTTCTGTCATCATTAACTTTTTCCGGCACTGTTTCTTTGGTTTGAGCGAATGCCGCGCCAGGGAAAATCATGCTTATGATAAGGCTGGCTTTTACTATTACTTTCATACTTTTTTGTTTAAATGGTTTTGTTAATTTGATTGAAACAAAACTAGATGAAGTGCCAGGCCCCTGCAACCGGGATAGGCAAAGCGGGCTAAGATGTCTGCATCCTGCTGATTTCCATCTGCGAAAAATTGAGTAATACCTCAGTTTAATGTAAAGGCCAGCAATGCTGTGGTTCGAAACACATTAAAGCATGTTCTGCCAGACTATTTTATCCTACTACGGTTTAGTTATTGAGGAGTCAGCCATGGTTTATGCAACCGTGGCACGTAAAATTGACTGATGCTACTATTGTTTTAAAAGAATATTACGTTGCGACTTATCCAAACTGAGACACAACTAAAAACGGGGGAGATTATGACCTGTTGCTGATAAGCTGAAAAAAGTGCTCTTTGTAAGTATCTGAAATGGGGATCAACTGCTGGGCGATTTTTATCCGGTTCCGTTCAATGGAATCAATTTTATTGAGCGCTACCATGTAAGACTTGTGTACCCGGCATACCAATGCAGCAGGAATCAATTTCTCCAGCTCAGTGAAATTCTGAAGGGTCATTATTTTTTTGTTGACAGTGTGAATCCGCAGGTAATCCCTCATACCTTCGATGTACACAATCTCATTCAGCATGATTTTCTCCAGGCGGTTTTCTGTTTTTACAAAAATGAATTCCAGCTGGGGATCCAATGTATGGTGGACGATGTTTTCCTGCGCTTTGTTCACCGCCTGTAAAAAGCGGTTGAAAGTAAACGGTTTTAAGAGGTAGTCTGTTATTTGCAGCTCATAGCCCTTTAAGGCATATTCCTGGTAGGCCGTCGTAATTATCACCTGGCTGCTTATTTTGGAACTTTCCAGTAATTCTATGCCGGACAATTCATCCATATTAATGTCCAGGAAAAGGATGTCTACTTTGTTGTTATTAAGGTAAGTCAGACCCGTCAGTGCATTGTCGAAAGTGGCACTAAGCTGCAGGAAGGGCACTTTGCCCACAAAATCCTTTGTTTTCTCCAGCGCCAGTGGCTCATCTTCAATAATGATGCAGGTATATTTATCCATTAATAATCGTTAAGTGCACACTGTACAGGTCATCGGATTTAACCACTGCCAAAATATGCTTTTCCCTATAGATCAGCTGTAATCTTTTTTGAATAAGCTCATTACCCAAACCACCATCTGGCTGCGGCCCGGTTGGTTTAGCATCAAACTTGTTCTCACACCTGAACAGAATTTTCTGTGCCTTTACACATATCTCAATACAAATAGCGTTTTCAAGCTTCTTATTGTTGGTATGTTTGAAAGCATTTTCAATAAAAGGGATGAATATCATTGGTGCAATTTGCTTACTGCCCACATTGCCGGTAATGGTAAAATGCACATACTCTTTGTTGGACGTCCTTATTTTCTGCAGCGCAATATATTTTTCGATGTATTCAATTTCTTTAGAGAGAAGGATTTGATCAGGTTTTGTTTCATAAAGCATAAACCGCATGATATCAGACAATTTATTCAGATAGTCCGATGCTGTTACTGCATCCTTTAAAATCAGTGCGTCAATATTGTTGATGGTGTTAAATAAAAGATGGGGGTCCAGCTGGGATTTTATCAGCGCCATTTCCATTTCATAGTTCTTTTCTTTCAGGCGCTCCTTCAATTTTATTTCATCAAACCAGGTGATAAATCCTTTGATAACCCATGCCACTATGCCACACACTACGCCGATAGCAGTCATCACCATTATTACCCTTACTGCCGTAGACCGGCCGTTTTTGCCGGCCTGGTCCATATCTGTGATGCGCCCGGTTTCTATAAAATACCGAATCAAAACATACCCGATAAGCGCCGCTCCCGCTGAAATGGCGAGTCCGTAAATGATCGAAAGCAGTATTTTTTTATGCCGGAGATATTGCGGAAACAAAAGGAAATAATATAAGAAATAGGAGATACAGGAAGGGACAAACGCAAAGAGCAGTATGCTTTTCAGTGCATTCATCACATGCGCCATGCTGTGATTACTCCTGTAATACAATGACAGGGCAATGAATACCAGGATGAAATAACAAGTCCAGAAACCAATATGTATTAAAAC
>JANPGT010000395.1:0-6453 GCA_031424135.1 Chitinophagaceae bacterium | reverse complement strand
ATACCCTTCCTTGTAATACTGCGAATATTCCCTGTTGGTAGTAAGGTCCCAAATCATGATAAGGCCCGCATCATATATCACCACAATAAAATTCCCATCGGGGGTAAACCTGGCAGCCTTTATGGTAGCCAGTGAAGCATCATTGAATGCTTTAACATCTTTCAGCAGCATGCCGGTAGCTATATCCCACAATTTTGCGGTACCATCATCCGAAACAGTAACAATTTTCTTTCCGTCGCGGCTGAACTGTGTTTCCCTGATGGCGGCCGTATGCCCCACCGGCAATACCATTTCAGGGCGCTGCGACACAGCGCGGTGAAATAATGCCAGCAAAAGACAGGTGTAAAAGACATATTTTAATTGCTGCCGCATCAATAAACTTTCTCAAAAGGTATCAATAAAAGGCTGAATGGTTGGCAATTAAAGCAGCAGTGGGTAAAACGCGGTAGTGCATAAACAATAAACATAATGTGAATCAAATTCATAAAAATGCTTTGTTTTTACCTTCTTATAAATAAGTATATTGCTTAAAATGAGGTATCGGGTATGATTTTATTAAAATACCTACTTAACATACAAATTAAATTTTTTATTATATAATGGCGGATAACATAGAAAATGACAGGCTATCACGTTCAAAGCATAATAAAAACTGGAAAAGATGGGGCCCTTATCTTTCTGAACGCCAGTGGGGAACGGTAAGGGAAGATTATAGTGCCAATGCCAATGCCTGGAACTATGTAAACCATGATCTTGCCCGCAGTTATGCCTATAGATGGGGTGAAGAAGGTATTGCCGGCTTTTGTGACTGCGACCAGGTTTTATGCCTTGCCCCTGCATTCTGGAATGGAAACGACAGCATTTTAAAGGAGCGGCTTTTCGGTTTAACCAATAACGAAGGCAATCATGGCGAGGACGTGAAAGAACTTTATTTTCACCTGGACTCCTCCCCCACCCATTCTTACTGCAAATTTTTGTACAAATATCCGCAGGCAGCATTTCCCTACCTGGAACTGGTAGAGAAGAACAAAAGAGACCGCTTAAGCCCGGAATTTGAAATTCTTGACACAGATATCTTTAAGGACAACCGTTATTTTGACTGCTATATAGAATACGCGAAAGATCAAATGAATGATATCCTGATGAAGATAACAGTGTATAACCGCGGCCCTGAAGCCGCCGCCATACATGTGTTGCCGCATCTTTGGTTCAGGAATTTCTGGAAACACAATCCCCGGTTTATAAGGCCCGGGATTACTTCGGTGTCTGATTACTGCCTGCAAACAAATTCTACCCGCAACGGCATCTTCTTTCTCTACCACCAGGGCGGTGAACAATTGTTCTGCGAAAACGAGACCAATGACCAGCGGATGTATAACCGGCCCAACGAATTCCCTTTTGTAAAAGACGGCATCAACAATTATGTCATTAATGGAGAGCTGACCGTTAACCCCAAAAAACAAGGCACGAAAGCCGCTGTATGGTTAAAGGAAAATATAACGCCGGGCGGCTCGAAAACATTTAAAATCAGGTTGTGCAAACAACAAATGGACAATCCCTGGGCCGACTTTGATGCCATTTTTTCTAAACGGCTGCAGGACACCGATCAATATTACGATGAGCTGGCACCCAAAAACCTGTCGCCTGCACATAAGGCATTATTGCGCAGTTCAGTAAGCGGACTGCTATGGACAAAACAATTCTATTACCTGGATGTCTACAAATGGTTGTTTGGAGAACCCGATGAAACAGCACCGAACAGGCACTATAAACGCAATTTCGACTGGCAACACCTTACCTGCAGGAATATTATTTCCATGCCGGATAAATGGGAATACCCCTGGTTTGCGGCCTGGGACCTGGCTTTTCATGCCGCCAGCTTTGTACATATTGACCCTGATTTTGCCAAGCAACAACTGCTGCTGGTATTGCGTGAGTATTACATGCATCCCAATGGACAGATTCCGGCATACGAATGGAATTTCAGCGATGTTAATCCGCCTGTACATGCATGGGCCGTTTGGTACGTTTACCAGGCAGATAAGAAAAAAACAGGGGTGCCTGACTGGGACTTCCTGGAAAGGGTTTTTCAGAAATTACTGATGAATTTTACCTGGTGGGTAAATCAGAAAGATGCCAATGGAACAGATATTTTTGAAGGCGGTTTTCTTGGGCTGGATAATATTGGTGTCTTCGACAGGAACCATATGCCGCCCGGTATAAAAAAATTGCAACAGGCCGATGCTACCAGCTGGATGGCGATGTATGCCATCAATATGCTGCACATCTCGCTGGAACTGGCGCAGCACAACAAAGCTTATGAAGAAAGCGCTGCTAAATTTTTCCGGCACTTTCTTAATATTGGCTGGGCCATGCACCATATAGGAAAGAAAGATATTTCTCTCTGGGATGATCAGGATGCATTTTATTACGATGCCATTCAATTTGAAAATGGCAGCAGCCAGCGTTTAAAAATCCGCTCCCTGGTAGGTATCATTCCGTTGCTGGCGGTGGAGATTATGCACAGCGGTATATTTGAAAAGCTGCGGCAATTTACTACAAGGTTAGAGGTCATCAAACTAACCAGGCCCGATTTAACCCGCATCATTTCAGACATTGAGAAAAAGAACAAAGACGGCAATTATTTATATGCCATTATGATAGACGACCGGCTGGAAAGCCTGTTGAAAAGACTGCTGGATGAAGCCGAGTTCCTGTCCGATTATGGCATCCGTTCACTCTCCAGGTGTCATAAAGACGAGCCTTATGTTTTTGGTTACCAGGGAAATAATTATTCCATACAATATGAACCTGGCGAAAGCTCCAGTTCTATGTTTGGGGGCAATTCTAACTGGCGGGGACCTATCTGGTTGCCGTTAAATTATTTGATTATTAACTCGCTTAGAAAATATTACGAATATTACGGCGATAAGTACACCTATGAATTTCCGGCAGGCTCGGGCAATAAGCTGAACCTGAAACAGATTGCCAATCAGCTTACCAAAAGAATTTTAAAAATCTTCGAGGTAAACGATACAGGTAAGTTTCAGTACCATGCCAGCCACCAGTCTGCCTGGGCAGAAAAAGATTTTAAAGAACACCACCTGTTCTATGAATTTTTTAATGGTGATACCGGCCAGGGTTTAGGCGCATCTCACCAAACGGGGTGGACGGCCCTTGTAGCTAATTTATTACTGGAGATGAACGAAGACTGATTACCCGTGTTAACGGACTATGGTGTCATTGATTGCTGCGCACCAGGACTAGGTTGCTTTGTCGCTGGTATTTTTTATAAGGCCAATACCTGCAAAAAAGAAAATGGCACCTACCACGCCTGTGAAAATAATGGTCTTTACGCTTTTGGCGCCTGACCCGCCATTGACGAAACTGATACCTGCATAAATCAACCCTGCAACGCCCAACAGCGATAGTATAATTCCAAGTACACGTTTTTCCAAAATGTATGATTTAAAAGTAAAAAATAAATACAGGCGCTTACTATATCGCACCAATTAAGCAGTGTCCATCGAAAGTCCTCTTAAAATGACAGCGGCCGGATGCTATTTTACGTGCCACGGTTGTCAATACAGGGGCTGGCTCCATCAATCTCTAAACCGTGGCACGATAAATCGCCAGACCACAGGTTCTTTAAGATATTTGAAACAGCTGCATTACCTGACTTCTCACCAAGCTGAAACATTATGCCAAATTACAAGCCAGTCTTTAATAACTGACTGGCAAAGCAGCAGGAAGGAAAAATATATAAAAAAAGCCCCAAAATGGGGCTTTTGCACCGAAGGTGGGAATTACACCCATCACCTCCTGACTATGGTTCCTTGGTAAACACGGCAGTATAATCCTTACAAAAGTGATTTCAATTATCAGTGGTACTGCACAACGGTATTGTTGTCTTTCTCACCGGTATCTGTCCATAAAGTGGTGACGATGGTGGCAAGCTGGGGCGACATGGTAGCCAGTTCATTAATTTTCTGTCTTTGATCCGCCGGCATTTGTTCGTCGCCTGCAAAATGTGCCATAATTCCATTCCTGAACAGTGGAGCGGCAAAACTGGCCAGCGGCGCAGGTGCCCCCAAATTATTGGCCAGGTAATAATTGAAATAGCCATCCAGGTGTTGTGAAAGGAAAAGGTTTGAATAGGCTGCAAATCCAATTCCGCCCGGAAAATTTACATTCACCGCCTGCACTGTTTTGGTGGTTATCTCCAGTTTATCGTCACTTACGGTTACAAACCGGTACGGAATGGGCGCTGTTACCAGCGAACCTGTTTCTATATCGAACAGTTGTTTGCCATTGTGCGTGTAAGAAGAAATATCGTTGGCATGGTAATGCCCGGTAAAAATAATTTTCAATCCTGCATCAACAAGTGTGTTGGCAATATTTTCCCAATCATCAATCACATAGCCGGGATCCAATTGTGACTGACCTGCATAATGCTCTATCAGGTTATGGTGCATCATTGCAAACAGGGCACAATGTTCCTGTTTCGCTTTTGCCATCTGATCAAGTATCCATGCAAGGGTTTGTGGTTTAATCCTGCCGGCGGCTACATCGCCTTCGGGTCCGTATTCTTCATATTTACTGGCATCAATGGCAATGATACGCAGACCGGGCTGTGGTTGGGCCACATAACTCAATGAATTGGGATCCCTGGAAATAGCATGCTTGTAACCAAAATCATCGTAGATATCGGCAAAATCATTTTTTGAAGTCATTTCAACGGGGTAAGCGTTGTTTCCATCAAATCTTTTTGCTTTGCCATTATTAATATCATGATTGCCTGGTACCACATATACTTTAATGCCTGTACGGCGCAGTTGCTCAAAAAAACCAGCCATTGCCAGGTGGCTCACTTTTTCGCCGTCCTTGGTAATATCACCCGTGATGAGCAGTATATCCGGCTTTTCCTTTTTTACATCCTCCATTACCGTTCTAAAAATTGGGTCACTGTACTGCACCAGTTTTGGATCCTGGTCCAGGTAATTTTGAAACGCAGTTCCGGCCGCACCATTATTAACCAGCAAAGAAGGGTGCATATAATGGATGTCTGAGATAATTGAAATTTTCAAGGCTTTATTTCCATTATTGTCATCGCGGCCATGTAAGTTTTTGGGGGCCATATTTCTGAGGTCTTTTTCGCAGGATAATAATACCTGGCTCAGTAAAAAGACAACCAACCATAGTCTGGGGTTCATGTTGTTGATTTTTATTGGTGAATAAATAGTGGTTTCCGGGCAGGATGGAAAACGGTGCAGTGAAAGGTCGAATTCGATTTCAGTTCCGAAGCTACCATGTACACAGGCCCATTCCTAATTGATTGGTGCTTTGACAACCGCGGGTTTTAGTAATATTTGCAGATTACGCTACAGGGAAGGATGAAATTGGCAGAATTTACCAATTCGGGGGTGGGCAATAAGTGTGGCCTCAATAATTGCTTTGGGTAGCTATATACAAACTTAACCCAATGTGCTGGCCACAGCCACCTGGTATCTACATCAATGAATAGAAAGTAAATACCCGAAAAACAATAACACAGGTGCATAAAAAATAAAAAAACCGGCCAGGGCCAGTAGCGTAGAAGAGAAACAGCAATAAGCCCGCGCGCAGCGCTAACTTATACTACCATTTTAGTGATAATATCAGTAAATACCAACTGGCCTTTTGAGCCGGCGGCACCTATCTGAAAACTATAGTTTGTTCCCCGCACAAGACCTGTGATGGCAAGGCGGGATTGTGAGGAAACGGTATTAAACCAGTTATCATTCGCAATGGGAGCAACCCCCCAACGGAACAAATAGGAATTGGCATTTGCCACGCGGTTAACGGAAGCAAAAGCCGAACCGGATTGCTGGCCAATTTCCACAGAGAAGTTCTCCGGGAAGCCGACGGCTTTGGAGCTGTTGGCCTCCGCGTTTACCTGAAAGCCGGAGCTTGTCAGTTTAAAGCGGTCACCCTGTGCTATAAAGCTGCAGTAGTTGGCCAGTTTGGTAAGCAAGTCGTCCAGGTTATCCCTGAGCTGGTTTTTGTAAGCAGCTTTTACCTGGTCGCCTGTTTTTGACAGCGCAAGGGCCTCTGAAAACAGTTTGAGGCTGTTGCTCACATCTTCCAATGCGGGCGTGGGTTGTGGAAAATGAGGGTTACCGGTCATAGCGGATATGATGCCGGAGGCACGGGCGTCCAGTGCTGGATCGCTAAGGCCTGTAAAATTGGATTTGATTTTTGTTTTTTTCATAATTGTAATTTTTTTTGAAAATTGTTTTTTTCATTGTTTTAAATGTTTGTTTGTTTTTGGCTTCCCCAAACCCCTCCGGTGGAGGGGAGTAGAATCCGTTTTTAGTTTTATAGATCCGTTCTTTAAAATGATCTTCTACCGCCGCTGTTGGTGTTTTCACCAACAGCAATAGGGATAGAACGAATGTCATTTTAGGGGCAGTG
>JANPGT010000394.1:0-10637 GCA_031424135.1 Chitinophagaceae bacterium | reverse complement strand
AGTCCTGTAGACGCGCTTGGTTATAATTTTATTGCGCCGCCGTTTCTGCCAAAAGGTAAAGACGAATATTACCTGCGCAACCAGCAGAATAAAAATGGCATTCATTACCGTAAACTAACTGCTTACGAAATAGAAGTGCTGGTGCGCAACCGCAATACTTCAGACGACTGGAATAAAATACTGGTATCAGATGCTTTTACCCCGGAACTGGTACAAAACTGCAAATTTTACGGACTGGTAAGAATCGGGCGGCTGGAAGCCTTCTACCTGGAATTCCACAACCTGCGCAGGCCGGTAGGACTGTACAACAGTACCATTATCAGTTCAGACCTGGGTGCCAATGTGGTTATCGACAACTGCAACTACCTTTCGCATTATATTATTGGCAACGATGCCATGATTGTGAATGTAAACGAGCTGGCCACTACCGGCTATGCACGTTTTGGCAATGGTATTGTAAAAGAAGGCGAAGAAGAAGCCAACCGCATCTGGCTGGAAGTCTGCAATGAAAATGGCGGAAGAAGTATTATTCCTTTTGATGGCATGTTGCCCGGCGATGCCTATCTATGGACCCGCTTCAGGGATAACACGGCTTTGCAAAACGCCTTTAAACAATTTACCGACAACGAATTTGACAAACGCCGTGGCTATTATGGCGAGATTGGCGAACGGACCGTTATAAAAAACTGCCGTATCATAAAAGATGTGTGGATTGGTTCTGATGCCTATATCAAGGGAGCCAATAAACTAAAAAACCTCACCATTAATTCTAACCAATATGCAAAATCGCAGGTAGGCGAAGGCTGCGAACTGGTAAATGGTATCATCAATGAAGGCTGCCGTGTTTTTTATGGTGTAAAAGCAGTCCGCTTTTTTATGGCTTCGCATTCGCAATTAAAATACGGCGCCAGGCTCATCAATTCTTACCTGGGCAATAATGCTACTATTTCCTGCTGCGAGGTTTTGAACTCGCTTATTTTTCCTGCGCATGAACAACACCATAATAACTCTTTTTTATGCGCCGCACTGATTATGGGGCAAAGCAATATGGCAGCAGGTGCCACCATCGGCTCCAACCATAATTCGCGCAGCCCGGATGGGGAAATTATTGCAGGGCGCGGCTTCTGGCCCGGACTCTGTGTAAGCCTTAAGCACAATTCGGTTTTTGCCAGTTTTTGCATTTTAGCCAAGGGCGATTACCCTGCGGAACTCGATATCCGTTTTCCTTTTTCACTGGTCAGCAATGATACCAGCAATGACCAGCTGGTGATGATGCCTGCTTACTGGTTTATGTACAATATGTACGCCCTGGCGCGCAATGCCTGGAAATACATTGACCGCGATAAACGCACCGATAAAACCCAATTGATAGAATACCGCTTCCTTGCACCGGACAGTATCAATGAAATTGTTCAATCGCTGGAGCAGCTGGCAACAATAGTAGGTACCGCCTACGCAAAAAAATTCAGCCAGCGCATGAGTGGGGAAGAAATAAAAACCACCGGGCAGAAATTGCTGGAATCCAATGACCGGTTGGTAAACGAACTGGAACTGCTGGTACCAGGTGCAGAAAACAGCGACCGTAAAGTGGTGTTGATTAAGGGCCTGCAGGCCTATCACCTGTACAAAGAGCTGGTAAGCTATTATGCGGTTACTACCCTGCTTGACTTTATAGCCGTCAATAAAATTAAAACACTGGATATTTTGCTGGAGAAGCTGCCACCCACGGGAAAATTATTACCCTGGACAAATGCCGGCGGACAATTGATCCCCAGTGCTGAAATAAATAAATTAACCGCACAGGTAAGCAATGGCAAAATAAAAAACTGGGCCGCCATTCATAATTTTTATAAAAAACAGGCTTCCCTGTACCCTGAACAGCAGTTGCAGCATGCACTGGCTGCCCTGCGGGCTGTATATGGCATCCACCTTAAAAAAAACAAAGCCGCGCTGAAGCAATTACTGCAGCAGAGTATCTATACCAAAGAATGGATGGTAAAAGGTATTTACGAAAGCCGGGCCAAAGACTATACCAACCCATTCAGGAAAATGGTATATGCCAACCGCAGTGAGATGGATACCGTAACCGGCAAACTGGAAACCAACAGTTTTATCAGGCAGGAGCAGGATAACCTGCTTTCATATAAAAATAATGTGCAGCACATTATTAAATCATTCAAACTATAGCCAGCTGAATAGCATTCTGCCTAAAGCTTTGCCTTAACAAACCGCGTTGTTACGATTTGCTTACTACCCCAATAACAGGTAACAGTATAAATACCGGGTTGCATTGACTGAACATGCAACGGGATACGGTTGCTTCCCTTCTGCAGGTGCAATTGCATTGAAGTCACCATTTTGCCTGCTGAATTAATAATACGCAACTGTACATTTCCATCCGCAGCTGTATTAATATGCAGTACTGTACTGTTTTCTGCCAGGGAAGGATACACCCCAATCGTTTGAAAGGGATCTTGGTTTTCCGATACCTGTAGCTGTGTACTATAAAAGAAACTACCGTCAGTTTCCACCAGTTTTAACCGGTAGTAATGTATACCCACAGACTTTCTTGTATCCTTGTACTGATGAGAGCGTTGGTTGGCCACCCCGTTAATTTGGGCGATGCGGGTAAAACGAATACCATCGTCTGCTGATTGCAATTCGATATAGTCCGGTTGCCAGCCGGGCGCAAGGGTCCATTGCAGCAACGTATTACTGCCGCTTGCCGTCCCGGTAAAACTAAGCAGCCGCAGCGGCAGTGGATTCTGAAATGCATTGCTGCTGGCAAGTGTAAAATACGGCGCTGAGGGGCCAAATACATTGATTGAATTGCTGACCACTGCGCCTGCCGATCCTGCGGTACCACTGGTAGCCGTATTGCCCCTGTCTGCCCATACCCCTGTCTCAAACTGGCTTACTCTTAAAACAGTCATATCGGTGACGCCACCGCTGTTTACATTATCGAAAGACAATTCCACTGAAGCTGCCGGCGCGGGCGCTGCATCTGTATTAACAGACCAATATTCTATGGAAGAAATATGATGAATACCGTTGACAAAATTGAAAGAAAGTGTATTGGGGTTTGCTTTGAAAAATTCTACCGTATAGTTACCGCTTACATTTTTCAGGGCCAGCCATCGCTGGGTAATGCCCTTGCCCACCGGAAAGAGAAAATGTGCATCAGCGGCCAGTCCTTCCTTGCGCAGCGCACCGTTGATGAAACTATTATTGGAAAGCGAATCGGCATGTATACTGCAACCAACCTGCAGGGTTACCAAAAAAGAATGATTGTGCAGGATGCCGTTTACAAGCGAAAGATGATAGGGCAGCGTAAGATTGGACTGCAGGTGAATGCCGTTGCCATTGTTAATGCTGAAACCAACACTGTTGGTAATCATTCCTTCTAACCGAAGGTTTTGGGCGATGGGCCCGGTCAATTGCACAACAGGCAATCCACCGGATGTTTCAGTGATAATACCCGCTGTCTGTATAAAATTGCCTTCTATAAAAATACTGTTGTTATTAGACTGGCTGGCCAGGTTGAATACGCCTCCGTCCTGCTGGTAATTGCCTTTAATGGTGGTTGCTGCTGTAATATCAAGATTAAGCGTAACACCCGACTTAATCACCAGGTCTCCATTGATGACAAATGGATTGGCTGCACTGGTAGCATATGCCTGGCTGCCCCCGGAAGCAGCTGCGCTTAACACCAGCGTTCCATACACACGGTTGGTAGAAGCAATGGTGTAACCACCACCCGGAACATCGAAAGTAAAAATGCCCTTTTCTGTTCCGGGTAATTTTGACAGCACCGTTACCAGCGCAGCATGTGCAGATCTTGAATTGTGTATGTATTGGCCGCCATTATTTATCCTGAAAGAGTCAGCCACCGAAATAGCATTACCGCCGCCGGCCCCGGAGGCATTCAGCAACACACCCCCATTGCTGATAGTAATGCCATAGCCCGGCCCTGTAGCGGTAAATGCCGGTGCTGCGGTATTGCCTGCCTGTAACTGCAGCTGGACAATATTGCCGCTGCCCGGCGTTATTGCAATTGTTTTTACTGTTACGGCCGCTGTTGCGCCAGGCAATAGCACCGTATAGTTGCCCGCAACTATACTATTGTCCAGCACCACATCATCATTTATCCCAGGTAGTATATTACCAGTCCAGTTGCCCGCGCTTGCCCACAGGCCATCTCCTGCTTCTCCATCCCATTTCACCTGCGAAAAAACATTCACTGAAATGCAGAAAAACAGGAACAGAAGGAAACAGCTCATCAACGGTTGTTTATTTCTACATAGAGAATACATAACAAGAAATAATTGACTGCCGGTAAAAAATACAGTTGCCGTTGAAAAGATAAATTGAAATGAAAAACCTGCATGGGGAAAAACCTCATTGATTTCAGCTGTTTTTCTCATTTATTGCTGAGGTAATCAGCGGTGAAATCGCTGTCCAAAATTTCGGTCAGCCGGGGCGTCAGACCGGTGATCGCCGCGCACTGTGATCGTGGATGTCAGGCCAAAAATCACCGCACTCCGCGGTAGGCTCCGCCGCCCCGCTTTTATATGCTGCCCCTTCAGGGCCATGCCTTATGCGGACTGATTATTAAAATAGCCCCGAAGAGGCGGCATCTCTACAGAGATGGGTGGCAGCCCACCGCCCTAAAGACATGGCAAAAAAAATCCCCCGGTAAAGGAGGATTGTATTTTCTATTCAATAATTGTCGTATTACTTTTTCCTGAAGAATAGACGTACCGGAACGCCTTTGAAGTTAAAACTTTCGCGCAGCCGGTTTTCAAGATAGTTCTTATAAGGCTGTTTAATATCATCCGGAAAATTGCAGAAAAATGCAAATGAAGGAACAGGTGTGGGCAATTGCGAAACGTATTTAATACTTACCGCATGTCCCCTTACCACCGGTGCATGATAGGCCCTTACGGCTTCCTGTACGGCGTCATTCAGTGCAGAAGTAGGTATTTTTTTACTGCGGTTATCAAAAACTTCCAGCGCCATTTCAATGACTTTGAAAATACGCAGCTTGTCTTTTACAGAAATAAACAGCACCGGTATGTCTGAGAAAGGTGCAATACGCTCCTTTAATTCTTTTTCGTAATCACGGGCGGTATTGGTTTCCTTCTCTACCAGGTCCCATTTATTTACTATCAGTACTACACCCTTGCCCTTGCGGGCTGCCAGGCTGAAAATATTAATATCCTGTGCGGTAATGCCTTTGCCTGCATCCAGCATCAGCAAACACACATCGGCTTCGTCCATGGCCTTGATGGCACGTATTACTGAATAAAATTCCAGGTCCTCCATCACCTTGGTCTTTTTGCGGACGCCGGCGGTATCAATCAGTATAAATTCCTTGTGGAAAAGTTTGTAATGGGTATGAATGGTATCGCGGGTAGTACCGGCCACATCACTCACAATGGTTCTTTCTTCTCCAATCAAAGCATTCAGCAAAGAAGATTTACCCACATTGGGCTGACCAATAATGGCAAATTTGGGAAGCCCCTCTCCCATTGCTGTAGCATCATCTGTTTCTTCAGGTATACCGGCGGCTACTGCATCCAGTATTTCGCCTGTACCGCTACCGGTCATGGAAGAAAGAAAAAAGATAAATTCGAAACCCAGGCTGTAGAATTCAGTGGCTTCCATCAGACGTTCGTGGTTATCTACCTTGTTCACTGCCAGGTAAACAGGCTTTGAAGTACGCCTCAGTACATTGGCCATCGATTCATCCAGCTCGGTAATACCGGTAGCACAGTCAACCACAAAAACAATGGCATCTGCTTCTTCGATGGCTACCAATACCTGTTTCTTAATTTCCTTTTCAAATACATCCTGGCTCTCGGGCACAAAACCACCTGTATCAATTACATTGAATGTTTTTCCGTTCCAGTCTGTAATACCGTACTGGCGATCCCGGGTTACGCCGCTGATATCATCCACAATGGCTTTACGCTGTTCCAGCATACGGTTAAAGAAGGTACTCTTACCCACATTCGGCCTGCCTACTATGGCTATTGTATATCCTTTCATAAAATGATAAATGGCTGCTTTATAATAATTATTCTTTACCTGCTAATGATACCCGTATTCTTTCAGGTGAATATCATTGTCCCTCCACTTGGGTTTTACTTTTACAAACAATTCCAGGAAGACTTTCTGCCCTAAAAATTTTTCAATATCTGCGCGCGCCGCCATGCCCAGTGTTTTGATGCCCAGGCCTTTCTCACCCAGTATAATTCCTTTCTGTGTGTCACGCTGCACAATAATATCTGCCTGTATTTTTATAAGGGTCGATTTTTCTTTAAACTCCTGCACCAGCACCGTGGTGTGATAGGGTATTTCTTCCTCGTACAGTTCATATATTTTCTCCCTGATCATTTCACCTACAAAAAAACGGGTGGGTAAATCAGTGATATCGTCTTCGGGGAAAAAGGGCATTCCTTCCGGCAGCAGCGCCGTCATTTTCTGCAGCAATTCTTCTGTGTGCTGATTTTTGATGGCCGAAATGGCCACCACATCTGTGCAATAGGACTGCGCCTTAAAAAATTCGATGGCTGATTCCATTCTTTCCCTGCCCACTTTATCGGTCTTATTGCAAACCACCAGCACAGGTACTTTCAATTTCAGCGCAGCAAATATTTGGTGAGATTCCAGCGTGTCCTTGTCTGTTAAGTCGTGCAGCAGGATGGCTACGTCTGCGTCTTCCAGCGCCTCCTTTACAGCGGTCATCATTTTTTCGTGCAGCTTGTATTTGGGCTCAATGATACCCGGTGTATCTGATATGATTATCTGGTAGTCGGGGGTAGTTAATATGCCTTTGATACGGTGGCGCGTAGTCTGTACCTTGGAAGAAATAATGGCCAGCTTTTCACCCAGCAATGCGTTCAGCAAAGTGCTTTTACCCGCATTGGGCTTGCCAAATATGTTTACAAAACCTGCTTTCATGCATATAAAGGTTTAAGGTTGAAGGCCTAAATTATAAGGTTCACCATTTCCAGGAGTCGTTATTTAAAAAAGATCCCGGGTACCAGAACTTTAAACTTTAGACTTTGAAACTTTAAACACCCAGTCCACAAATGTACTCAATTAAAAAACCCACCAGAAGGTGGGCTTTTTCTGTTGCGAAGGGAGGGATCGAACCTCCGACCTTCGGGTTATGAGCCCGACGAGCTACCGCTGCTCTACTTCGCGATGTGGGGTGCAAATGTAAGGTAAGATGGCGTTATAAACCAAATTAAAAACAAAGTCCCGCAAAATTTCCGAAAAATCCTGCGGGACCTGTTGCCATTACTCCTTTACCTAACTCTTCTTTATGCTGCTGGCGCCGCTTTTGCTCGATTTTTTTATAACGCCGTTGCCCCTGATAATAATGTCACTGGCGCCACTGGCCCTGGCATTCAGTTCCTTTTCTACGGTAATCCTTATATCGGATGCGCCGGAAGCTTCGGCATCGCAGTTCTGTACCACCAGGTCGTAATTTTTCAGGTCGCTGGCACCGTTGGCGTCAATATGCAGGCTACCCACTTTTCCGCTAATGGTCATGTCGGAGGCGCCACTGATGCTGGCGTCCAGGTCTTCTATATCTACGGCCCCCTTCATATCGCTGGCACCTGATAAGCGCAACTCAAGTTTGGCTGCTTTCAAAACACCATTTACAAAAACATCGCAGGCGCCGGAAGCGGTCAGCTTGTTAATATTTTTAAAGGAAATATAGGCTTTAAGTTTTTTATTGCCCGAGGCCCAATGCATGCCCTCATTATTGTAACTGATGCTGAGTATACCCTCTTTCACTTCGGTTTTAATGCGGTCGCGGTATTTGATCTCACTGGCACTTACTGCCACGCCGTCTTCATCGCCCTGGCTGATATAAATATTGATGGCACTGCTTACACTGATGCCCGAAAACGCCGGCAGTTCTCTTTTTTCAGCATTGGCATCGTTCACAATTGTTTTTTGCGCTGCTGCAACGGATACCATCGCCATCATAAATATGCCTGCAAAAATCTTTTTCATAATTATTTTTTTATTGGTTTGTTGTAGAGACACGATGCATCGTGTCTCTACCGTGCATTGTGGAGACGCCAGGCATGACGTCTCTACTGACCGCCGTCCGTTATCCGTTCTTCTTAACGCTGCCGCCACTGCCGGTAGACACCCTGGTAATTACAGCGGTGCCTTTGTACCGGATATCTCCACCGCTGCTGGCTTCGGCAGACAATTCTTTGTTCACACTTACCTGTATACCACCACCACTGCTGGCATCTGCATCACATTTATCGCTTACCAGGTCGTACCCATACAACATGGCACCGCTGCTGGCCTCCAGGCTGGCGCTTTGCGCCTTGCCGCTGATATGCGCTGTGCCACCGCTTGAACAATCTACACTTACACTGCCTGCTTCTACGGCGCCGTTAAAGCCTGCACCGGAAGATACTTCAATTTTCAGCGTAGCCGCACTGATACTGCCGTCCACCTTAGTAGAAGAACCTGATGAAGCGTCCAGCAAATCCAGTTGCTTAAAAGATACATAGGCTTTTAATTTCTTGCCATTAGCGTTCCAGTTCTTATACCACTTGGTGTCAAAATAGATTTTCAGCACGCCGTTCACCACCTCTGTCTTGATATTATCCCGGTATTCTTTTGAGTTGGCACTTACGGCTACCGCTTCCGTACTGCCCTGCTTGATAACTAAATCTATACCGTGCGAGATCTTTATACCATGAAAACTGCCCACTGTACGGGCCTCTGCATTGGGATCATTAATTACTTTATCCTGCGCAAAACTGAAGGCCACCAGCAGGGTAGCCAAAAGAAATAAGCCTGTCTTTTTCATAAACAATATTTTAAGTAAGACGTGGCACCGATTAAAATGTTACAGGTTTTCCAATTCTGTACTACATTTGCAGTGTCCCGCTTCAGTGCGGGCAGTTCCTCGGGGTGCTATTCCCGATCCGCAGGATCGGGAGGCTGAGATAATACCCGTAGAACCTGATCAGGGTAATGCCTGCGCAGGGAAGGTGAGCTACATTTTCAGTTCCTCCTCTTTTGCTTTGCAGCATTTCCCTCAAAATCAATTTTTTAACCAGGCTAAAGGCATAAGGTTTATGGCATAAGGTTGTGCTGCAACCCATTACCCTACACCTCAGGCCCGACACCTAAAATTTTTCGTCATGAAAAAATTGTTTTGGGGAATTTGCTTTTTGACGGTACAACAAATCAGCTTTGGCCAGTCAAAAACAAGTTTTCTTATCACAGACGCTGCCGGGAACCCGGTAGCCAACGCCAGTATTGAATTAGAAAAAACCGGCATTTTTGCCGCCGGTGAAAACGGCCAGCGCTCTTTTTTTACCCGGCAAACCGGCCCGGTAAAAGTACATGTGAGCAGTGTTGGTTTTAAGACGTTGGACACCACCATTGTTCTGCCGGCGGAACTGGTGAAAATTTCGCTGCACCGCCTCAGCCTTTTCCTGGATCCTGTAGAAATCAAAGCCATCAGGGCCGGTGAAAAAGCACCTTTTGCAAAAAGTAATCTCAGCAAAGCGGATATTGCCAACCGTAACCTGGGCCAGGACCTGCCGTTTATCCTCAGCCAGACACCTTCAGTAATTGTTACCTCAGACGCGGGTAACGGTGTAGGCTACACGGGTTTACGCATCCGCGGTACAGATGCTACCCGCATTAACGTTACACTCAATGGCATCCCTTATAATGACGCCGAAAGCCAGGGCACTTATTTTGTAGACATGCCCGATATCAGTTCCTCCCTCAGCAGCATACAAATACAAAGGGGCGTGGGCACCTCTTCCAACGGCGCAGGGGCATTTGGCGCCAGCATCAACCTAAGCACCAACGAGCTGAATGAAAAAGTCTATGCAGAAGTCAACAACAGCTTCGGCTCCTTCAGCACCTGGAAAAACACCGTAAAGTTTGGTACAGGTTTAATCAATAAGCATTTCACTTTCGACGGCAGGTTGTCTAAGGTGACCAGCGATGGTTTTATAGACCGGGGCAGCAGTAACCTGAAAAGCCTGTTTGCCAGCGCAGCTTATATCAATGGAAATACATCTGTGAGATTTAATATCATTTCCGGCACAGAAAAGACTTTCCAGGCCTGGAACGGCATACCCCAGTACAAACTTTTTTACAACCAGGACAGCCTGACCCAGCATTATTACAATAACCTGGGTTCCCTGTATTTTACTTCCGCCGATTCCTCCAATCTTTTTAACAGCAACCCAAGGAAGTACAATGTATTTACCTATCCCAATCAAACAGACAATTACCAGCAGGATCATTACCAGCTATTTTTTAACCACCAGTTTGCCGGTGAATGGTCTTTTAATGCTGCTGTTTACCTGTCTAAAGGAAAAGGCTATTATGAAGAATATAAGAACGATGCCAAATACAGCAGCTATGGATTACCCAATCTGGTGCTGGGCGCCACTACGGTGAAAAAAACCGACCTGATAAGAAGGCTCTGGCTGGATAATAACCTTTATGGAAGCATTTTTTCGCTGACGCACAAAACAAAAAAAGATCAGTTCAGCGTGGGCGGCGGCTGGAACGAATATGATGGAAAACATTATGGCAATATTACCTGGGCAGCCAACGGCGGC
>JANPGT010000393.1:0-3856 GCA_031424135.1 Chitinophagaceae bacterium | reverse complement strand
CAGTTTAATGCCTACAGATGCCAACGCCGCAATTACTGCAGAATCGCCGGTAGCGTTTACAAGACTGCGCACAGCCGTCACCAGTTCAGTGCCCTTGGTAGCCAGAGAACCCAGTGCAGTGCCAAAAGCCCCGATGGGCAGATCATAGCCCAGTTTATGAAAAAAATCAGTGGCTTTTGCCGGGGTATTGATGGCCCGCAGCGGCGAGATGGCGAGTCCCGCTTCGGTCAATACTGATTGTAGTGCATCTTGTGGCATCTGGAATAGTTTATGGATTAATCGTTACAATCTTATCATGAAATTCATCTGTTGGACTCACCACAAATGGTGGAAGGGACAGCCCTGCGGCAGGTTGATGATTTTCTACCAGCCAGGGGGTCTGTCTTGAATCTTCAAAGTTGGTACCCGTGCCCAACCCTGCGGGAATAATGCCCCGCCATTGCGCACGTATCCAATACTTGATGGCATCATTTTGCCGGGGTGATGCAGCAGCTGTGGGATCTGTATATACCACCAGTATATTGTTGCCCGCACTGGAAGACGCAGGATCATACAGCAGGAAGGGAATGCCCAGGCAGAGAAAATACCTGAGTTTGGAAGGCGCATCCTGTGCTTTCACCAGGGCAGCATCTATAAATCTTTTGAAAGGCTTGAACCGCGAACTGGCATGCGTATCAATAAAATTAATCAGCTGGGTTTGCAGTGTACGCGCTGCAGCAGGAGTAAATGAAGCGGGTTCTGTTGCAGGAATGATACGTTGCGCTGCCGTGGGTGTACCTGTTGTGGTAAAGCGTTTGTCTACCGCCTCATATATAGTTTTCAGCTGGTTAAAAAAAGCAGTCAATTGAGTTGCTGTAGCGGCATCCGCAATACTGGCTGTCAGCTGCGGTGCAAGTGTACCCAGGTTGGGTAAAGCAGCTGCAATGCCTGTGAATGCCGCTGCATTGGGTTTGTCTGCAGCAGGTATTAAAAATATTGGCACCAGTTTGTCGATCAGATCAGAAAAATTTGCGGTACTTAATGCCTGCAGCCGGCTAACAGGCACCCTGGTAGCGGGCAAACCGGAACGCCAGCCCAGCGAACAGAAAGAAAGAACATTTAATGCGAAGCTCTGCCGCCAGAAAGTTAAATGCGCATCGGTAATACCAAACGCAGCTGCCCAATTGTCTAAAAACTGAAGTACACTGGAAGCGGAATAAGGGGGAAAGCCGGAACCGTGCAAACCCACTACCCTTGCGTTGGAATTTAATCCTGTAATATTTCCAATGGTATTGAAATGCTGAAACCATCGCGGCCCTGAAACTGCCGGGCGCACAGTAACGCTGGTACCAAAAAACGATTGAATGGCAGACAAAAAATCAGTATCCCTTCCCACCTGGCAGCCGCGGATATCTATCTTGCTGTTTTGATTGAAACGCAGCCTGGCAGTATTTAGTTTGGTATTGAAAGCATTGCCTGCTATGGCCGCTACTGCCGCAGTTACATTTTGCGCATATTCTGCAGGGCTAAAAGGTGTTTGATGTGTTAGCGTATGACTATTGCCAAAACCAATAATGGCACTGCTGAGCGTGTTCAATTGCCCAACAGGAATGGTATTTTGAATTCTTGCAACAACATCTGCCAGCAATACATCGTAGGCTGCCTGTATGGCACTGGTTTGCCCTGCATTGCTCAATACATTCCGCGATAGTGCCCATTTGCTGGCGCAGATAAGAAAAAAGTCTTTGAAGTCCTGGCTGCTGGGTTCACCCAGTGGATCCACAGGGACCAGGTCTACAATTGCATTGTGGACAGGCCGCAGAAACGATATTATGGTAGAAGCATCCCCATCAAAAAAGAAACGGGTTGTATTGGAGAAACTGGTTACTTCAAAAGTCATCATAGATTTCAGCCCTTCAATGCCGCTTGCAGAGAACCCAAGAAAATGTCTTTTCAGCGTCGGCTTTACACCTGTCTTTAAAAATTTAAGCATCATATTGACGGGTTGCTGCAAACCCGTGGTATCAAAAAAAACATGCGACACAATACGCATCCTGTTAATAATACCGGTACCTGAGCGGGCAGGGTCGCCCAATATTTCAACGATGTCTTCTATAGATGCAACTGTAACGGGGTTTAAGCCGGAGTTCTGGTGAAATTGCAATGCCAGCGCAATAAACCCATTGTCGGTGGGCGAAGCCTGTGCAATAAGCGTGAGCTGCGGCGAAAAATCCGGCTGTCCGAACAAAGCCGCAGGCGTTGCTGCCTCCGGATCGGGTCCGGGGAGGGTTCCGCCGCCACCACCACCGCCGCCCCCGCCAGTGGCCACATTGGGCTGAATACCCAATACCGCGCTGCCGGCTGCTGATTGTGCTCCCTTGGTTGTTTTACACATACGATCAACTTTTCAATTCGCCTGTTTAATGGCTTTTTCCAGTTCAAATGCCAAACTGCTTAATACACCTGCAGTATTGTCTGTATCGCCGGAAAAACATATTGATATTATATACTTCAGTCTTCCTTTCACGGAATCATCTTCATGCACATTGGCTGTATCTGAATAATGAAAATTAAAATACTCCTTCTGGCCGTTCTTTATTCTTTCATCGAAGAAAATACCTATTTTACTGTTCAATTGTGCAATATGAAGCTGTTGTTTAGGGCCCAGTTCATCTCCAATAAGACTTTGTATACCCCCTGCCGGAGGATTCGGATTGTTTGTATAATACGCCTTCTCTGTCATCAGCATCCAGTCTTCAGATGATTCCTGGTCAATCAATTGGTTTTTAACCGCCAACCACATGGCATTGGCCGCAATTTGCGCGGTGGTACTCTGTGGAGATACTTGCTGAAAATCTGAACCATCTCCTCCCAGCCTGTCATAATTCTTACTCATCCAGAATCCCCCGCCTTTTGTTTTATCGCGGTTATAAAAGCCGGCTGCTTCCAGGCAACCATTGATAAACTGGTAACCCAGCGCATTGACACATGAAAAAGCGGCAATATTATCAGACCAGCTCACCATCAGTTCAAGTCTTTCCCTGAAACCCAGTGCGCCAATGGCCGCTTTTTTTGCATTTTTAGCAGCTTCACCAGATTCAGACATTCCATCAAAGGGTACCAGGAAATCCAGAGAAGCGGGCCGGCCAGCGCCCCTGAAATCATGCGCAGAAGTAAAATCAAGCTTCCATTCTCCATTTGAAAACTGGCCGCTGAAAATATCGTCCAGGTTGGGCGGCCATGTTTTTGACGGAATGATATTTTTTTTAAACCGATCAGGAAATGGCTTATCCGTCTGCAGCCATTTTGTTGTCAACTCACTTAATACCCCGGCTAAATCAGCAGCAGTTGATTTCCGTGCATTTTCCCTGGCCGTTTTCCGCAGCCAGAGTGCCGCAAACAAAACACCCAATTTTGCCTGGCTGGCCACAAAGGTTTGATTCTTATCGTTATTACCCAGGTAAGCAGGTGTGCCGCTGGTATAATCAATGACGGCAAACGGCAGCCTCTTGTATTTGGCTTTTGCGGTCACTTTTTTGAAGGCATCAAATAAGATATCCCCCGCAGCTCTATTGTTGTCCAGCAAAGTAAACGCAGCAGGAAACAGTCCCGGCGGCGGTGTAACTGCAGCCGGGGGTTTAGCAATAATTCTTACTGCTTCGGCAGCGGCCGACACTACCTGCGTAGCCCTGTTGGTGGTTGTGCACATTCAGTAACTAATATATCAGGGTGACAATTTTTTTAATGTATCTCTTATTATATCTATCTGCGCATTTGAAAAATTGGTAGCCCCTCCTTCGTATTTCTTTTGCATGATGGTGGCAGGTTCATTGTCTTCATCGTGCCGCACCGCAAACATATGTCCCAGCTCATGTAT
>JANPGT010000392.1:0-8058 GCA_031424135.1 Chitinophagaceae bacterium | reverse complement strand
CATTGGGTGCACCCGGTCCAACAATGGGTCCGCCTACATGTGGTATGGGAGGAATACCCGGGGTAACCATAGGGCATTCATGAAAATCTGTTAACCGTGCTGCTGCTGGCATATATTTTAGTTTATCATTATGATTGCACTATTCAGTGCCAGCTGCGCTGCACTGCTTATATTGGCGCTTAGCCCGCCTTCCAGGGTGTAAGCTGCGCTGGCGATTTCTTTTATGTTAACACCCTTTACAGTTATGTCGCCGCCGGCAGATTCAATGGACACTCCCTGCTGCGACCTTAGCGTAAGTGATTTTGCCGCTTCAATATGAATGTCCTTACTGCTCTTCATACTGATGCCGCTTACATTCATAACAATACTATTGCCGTTTTGATCCTGCAGGCTGACTGCATTTTCCCTCTCATTCAGCACTACTGCATTACCGGCGGGAGTTAACAGGGCGAGCACTTTATTTTCATCGTCAAACTGCAGCGCAATGCCGGATCTGGAAACGATGGCCTTCAATTGGTTTTCATCTTCTGGAACAAGTCCTTTAAAAGGCTGGTGACTTGTGCTGCTGTACATACTGCCCAGGATAAGCGGGTAACGTGCATCGCTGTTTAGAAAACCTAGCACTACTTCGTCGCCAATCTCCGGCATAAAAAAAGCACCGGCCCCATTGCTGGCATAAAAATTAGACAGCCTTGCCCATATGCCTTCTCCATTGCTTTCCAGTAAAGGAATCTCCACCAGTATCCTGTACTGCGATTCCGGATCTGCTGCTATTTTTTTTACAATACCATTTAATAAACCATTCACCTGGTGGATGAGCGCCGGCTTGGCTGGCGCAAAAGCATCCTGAACAGGCGCACCCGCTGCCACCGGGATCCCCAATGCCATTTCTGTAGTCCAGTTGCCCGCTGCAAGAGTATGCACTACCCCCGCAACAAAATGGTCTCCATTAAACCTGGCCCCTACTCCATCTAGTGTAATAAATTTTCCGGGCGCGGGTGTACTGCTTCCCTGGCAGACAACTGTACCCACTATTTTAGCCAACTCACAGGCAAGCATGGTTGCTTTCGACAGGTCGTTCAGGTAAACCGTATCCGGCGTGGCGGTTGCTGGCAAATTAAATTCCGGCAAACCCACTACCGATGATAATGTTTTAGGCGAGAGGTTACCAGCACCGGCAAAACCGTTGCTTGCCGAGCCAGCTAATATGGATTGACTTTTATGATCCCAGGCGGTAGCTTTAACATTGGCCAATTGCGTAAGGGCATCCAGTGCAAGTTCCAGCGCAATGATGTCTGCACCATAAGTAAGTTGTACCACCGGCGCCGAATTGGTGGTGGCATTGAATACACTTACCGTTCCATTCAGGGCAGTCACCAGCATGCCGTTGGCGGCCGCCAGCGATTGTATAAAATTCCAGTCAGTAACATTGTACTGCACCTGGCTGGGCCATTGCGTGGTGGTAGCGCTTATATCGGTGCTGATGCCGCTGTAACCAGCTATGACGGAAGCCATGATATTGCTGTCTGTGGTTTGAGCAAAGCTGCGGTATTTACTGCCAATGGTCATCTTCACTGCTGCATCACTGCAGGCTATTTCAAGCAGGGATCCCTTTGCGCCACCAATTTTTATGGTTTGCCCGGTGATAATGCCTTCAAACAACAGTTGATTGGCGCCATTATAGCCGGCCTCTATACGGATACTGTTGCCCGGCAAAAAAATACCGGAAGCGCTAAGATCAAATTGACCGCTGGCCATATCGCCGTCCAGCAGCACAATACTGGCAGTAGCTATGCTATTTACTTTTGCTGCTGCCTGCAGCGATACCACCTGTACTGTATTGGGTATTTCATTTCCCTGCACTTTGATGGAAAAGCTGGGAGCGCCATCGCTAAGGACAGTCTTGATCTTTGACATAATTATTTTTTTATCCCTGGTCCAGCGTCCTCACCGACCAGTAGTATGAGTGATTCCGGTTAGTGCGTATAACCAGGTAGGAAGGTTGTTGGTGATACTTCAGCAAACTCAGTACACCAACAACGGCGGTAACATAACAGCTGCTGCCAATGACGCTCCCTATTTGGTTTTTACACTATAACGGATGAATGACCGGCTCAGTTAAATATACATTTTTTTGGGTTGTCTTTCGCCCTGGCCGCGCTCACCTGCCAGTAGTCTGATTGATTCCGGTGGTTGGATACCCGACCGGGGAGAGGAAAAGCGATTTTAGGTGCCACGGTTGTTACCACGTGGGGCTGGCTTCATCAATATTTAAACCGTGACACGATATTCTTTAGTCTGAGTGATTCCAGTAGATGAACGCAACCGAGGAGGGACAGTTGTTGGTAATACTTCGGCAAACTCAGTACACCAACAACGGCGGCGGAAAGATCAAAAAACATGATTACCTATCATAAAAATCATAACAATCTGCGTTCTATCCGCCTGGCACTATACCGGGCAACAAAAAGCCCTGTACATCAACTGACCTACAGGGCTTCTATTTTGTATTTTATTAAGTTAGCTTGCCTATCTCCATCCGCCGCCCAAATCTTTAAACACATTCACCACGGCCATCAGCTGTTCTTTTTTGGTTTCTACCAGTTCCAGTTTTGATTCCAGCGCATCCCGCTGCGTCATCAGCACTTCAAAATAATCAGCACGGGCAGAGCGGAAGAGATCGTTGGCAAAATCAATTGATTGCGAAAGTGCTTCTACCTGCTGCGCCTTCAGCACATATTGTTTGCCTACATTGTCAATCCTGGAAAGCTGGGTAGATACTTCCAGGTAGGCATTTAAAATACTGCGCTCATAGTTATAGATTGCCTGCAGCTGCCGCGCATTGGCGTTATTGAATTCCGCCTTGATGGCAGCGCGGTTAATCAGCGGTGCCGCAAGATCACCCGCCATGGAGAAAAGCACCGATTCCGGCAGCTTCACCAGGTAAGAAGGCTTGAATGCCTGTAGCCCCAGCACAGCGGTAATATCCAGCGACGGATAAAATTCAGCCCTTGCAATTTTTACATCCAGTTTAGCAGCGGCCAGGTCCAGTTCTGCCCTTCTGATATCCGGCCGGTTGGCCAGCAATTGCGAAGGCAGCCCTGTGCTTACCATCCCGGGCACAGCGGCCAGGAAATTGCCCTTGTCTCTTGGAATATCCTGTGGGTAACGCGCCAGCAGGAAATTGATCCTGTTCTCGGTTTCTTTGATGCTTTGCAGAATGCTGAACTCAAGGCTTTGCGATTTCAATACCTCCGCCTCAAATTTCTTAATGGCCAGTTCTGTGGCACGGGCGCCTTCTTTCTGCACTTTTACAATCTCCAGCGCATTTTTTTGCAGGGTTACACTTTGCCGCACTATCTCCAGCTGGTTGTCCAGCGCCATCAATTCATAATAGGCATCCGCTACTTCAGCCACCAGGTTGGTGAGCACAAAATTTTTGCCTTCAATGCCGGAGAGGTAACGGGTAATGGCCGGTTTCTTTCCATTGCGCAGTTTTTTCCAGATATCTACCTCCCAGCTTGCATAAAGCGCGGGGGTGTAATCCATTAATACATCGGGCACTTCCACACCGGGCTTTATTTCTGTAGATGCATCACCGGCACCCTGGCTGGTATACCTGCCTACTTTTTCAACGCCTATGCCCAGCCTTGCACTAACGTGGGGCTTTAACCGCCCCTGCCGCAGCAGCACATCATTTTTAACCATTTCAATTTCCTGCAGCGTAATATTTAATTCCTGGTTACGTACCAAAGCGGTATCTATCAGGTTCACCAGGTTTTTATCGGTAAAAAATTTCCGCCATGGAATAACAGCCATATTGCTGGTATCCGTGCCTGCGCCATACGCCCCCGGCACTGTTTTATTTTCAGTTGCGGCCGTAATTGCCGGCACTTTGCAACTTGCAATTACCAGGCACATGCCCAGCACTGCCATGCAGGGATAAAGCCTCCATTTATACATGTTGTTAAAAATTTTCTGTGTGATGATCAATTTCTTCTGTTAAGGGATTTTCGTCTTCGTCTGTTACCAGGATGTTTTTCTCTGACATTCTTCCAAATATGTAATACAGGCCCGGGATAATGATAACACCGAACACTGTTCCGAAAAGCATGCCGCCCAGCGCCGCTGTGCCAATGGTTCTGTTGCCCAATGCACCCGGACCGGAAGCAAATACCAATGGAATCAACCCTGCAATAAAGGCAAACGAGGTCATAAGGATGGGACGAAACCTCAATGCAGAACCTTCAATGGCTGAGGTTAATACAGATGCACCCGAGCGGTGTCGCTGCACGGCAAACTCCACAATCAATACGGCATTTTTTCCCAACAGGCCGATAAGCATTACCATGGCCACCTGTGCATAGATATTGTTTTCCAGTCCTGTTAATTTCAGCAGCAGGAAGGCGCCGAAAATACCAGTGGGTAAAGAAAGAATAACGGGCAGCGGCAGCAGGAAGCTTTCATACTGCGCCGCCAGCAGCAGGTATACAAAGCCCAGGCAGATCAGAAAAATAACAATCGCTTCATTACCACGTGCCACTTCATCTGCAGATATACCGGCCCAATCAATACCAAATCCTCTTGGCAATGTCTTTTTTGCCACGTCTACTACTGCATCAATGGCGGACCCACTGCTATAACCAACCCCCGAGGCGCCGCTGATCTCCGCGGCATTGTACAGGTTATGGCGCGTAATCTCTGACAGTCCATACACTTTCTCCATCTTCATAAAAGCAGAAAAGGGTACCATCTCGTCACGATCGTTTTTTACGTATAGTTTCAGCACATCTTCGGGCAATGCGCGGTACTGCGGCAGGGCCTGTACCATAACTTTGTACTGCCTGTCGTATTTAATAAAGCTGGTCTCGTAATTACTGCCAATCAGCGTAGACAGGGTGGTCATGGCATTTTCAATGGTGACCCCTTTCTGCCGTGCAATATCATTATCAATGCGCAGCATGTATTGCGGAAAGCTGGCACTGTAAAAAGTAAATACAGAAGCCAGTTCGGGGCGCTTGCTAAGTTCTTTTACAAACTCATTGCTCACCGTTTCCATTTTTTTATAATCACCGGAGCCGGCCTTGTCCAGCAGGCGCAGTTCAAATCCGCCTGCGGCGCCATAACCCGGCACGGCCGGTGGTTGAAAGAACTCTATGGTAGCACCAGAGATATCTTTACATTCCTTCTCCAGTTCCTCCATCACCTCCTGCACTGAATGTTTGCGCTGTTCCCAGCTTTTCAGGTTGATAAGGCAGGTACCGGTGTTGGCGCCCGTTCCTTCCGTCAAAATCTCGTAACCGGCCAGTGAAGACACGGATTGTACCTCTTCCATCTCTTCCGCAATTTTCTGCAATTTTTGGGCAACTTCGTTTGTTCTTTCCAGTGATGAACCGGGCGGGGTCTGGATAACCGCGTAAAACATGCCCTGGTCTTCATTGGGTATAAATCCTGAAGGAACACGTCCGCTCAAAAACCAGGTGCCCGCGCAGAAAGCTACCAGTATACCGAACGTAATCACCCTTCGGTTCACGATAGCGCCCAAGAGCTTTTGGTACCGCCTGTTAAGCCCGTTAAACCAGTTATTAAATCCATCCAGGAATTTATTTAAGAGGGTTTTCTTTTTCGCCTTTCCGTGGTTATTTTTCAGCATAATAGCACAGAGTGCCGGCGTAAGCGTTAATGCCACCACGCCCGACAATATAATGGAGGTGGCCATGGTGATAGAAAACTGCCGGTAGAAAATGCCCACGGGGCCCGACATAAAAGCCACCGGTATAAACACCGCGGCCATTACAAATGTGATGGCAATAATAGCCCCGCTCATCTCGTGCATGGCTTCTTCCGTGGCCAGCAGCGGTGAAAGATTTTTTGTTTCCATCTTTGCATGTACCGCTTCAATCACCACGATGGCGTTGTCTACCACAATACCGATGGCCAGCACCAGTGCAAACAGTGTGATAAGATTCAACGTAATACCAAAAAACTGCATGAAGATAAACGTACCCACCAGCGATACCGGAACCGCAATAGCAGGTATCAGGGTAGAGCGCCAGTCGCCCAGGAAAAGAAATACCACGAGCCCTACCAGGATAAAAGCTTCCACCAGCGTGTGCACTACTTTTTCTATAGAGGCATCCAGGAATTTAGATACGTCGTAACTGATTTCATAATCTACGCCTTTGGGGAAGGAGGCTTCTTTGATCTCCTTCATCTTTGCTTTTACGTCTTCTATTACCTGGCTGGCATTGCTTCCATACGATTGTTTTAACACGATGGCCGCAGAAGGCTGCGCATTGAGGGTGGAATAAATATCGTACATGGAACTGCCGAACTCAATATCTGCTACATCTTTTAAGCGAAGCAGTTCGCCATCGGGGTTGGCCCTTAACACGATGTTTTCGTAGCCGGCTTTATCGCTGAACCTTCCTGAATATTTCAATACATATTCAAAAGCCTGCGATCGTTTGCCGGAACTTTCGCCGGTTTTACCCGGTGATGCTTCCAGGCTCTGTTCTTCCAGTGCCTTCATCACTTCTTCAGAAGATATTTTATACGCCAGCATGCGGTCGGGTTTCAGCCAGATGCGCATGGCGTATTCCCTGTTACCCAGTATATCTGCCACACCCACACCATTCACCCGCTTCAGTTCTGATAATATATTGATGTCTGCAAAATTGAAAAGGAATTTTTGATCCATGGTTACATCCTTGCTGTACAGGTTGATGTAGAGCAGCATGTTGGATTCTTCGCGGGTAATCTTCACGCCTTCACGCACTACTATCGGTGGCAGTTTGTTTACTACGGAAGCTACCCTGTTCTGCACGTTTACGGCCGCAATATTAGGGTCGGTGCCGAGGTTAAATACCACCTGTATGCTTGCCTCGCCATCATTACCGGCGTCTGAAGCCATGTATTTCATGCCGGGTATACCGTTAATGGCCCGCTCCAGCGGAATCAGTACGGCCTTGGTCATCAGTTCACCATTTGAACCGGGATAATCTGCGGTTACCGTTACCTTGGGCGGCGAAATGGAAGGGAACTGTGTTACGGGTAATTTCGTCATGGCCAATCCTCCCATTAAAAGAATAAGGAGCGATATCACAATAGAGAGAACAGGCCTGTGTATAAATTTGCTAAACATTAAATGAATCTTTTTGGAGTGGAACCGCTATTCGGCAAATAATTTCAGGCGTGCAATAACTTCTTTGGGCGCAACAAATGTTGCCACTATCTTATCATTGTCTTTTACTTTCTGCACCCCCTCAATAAGTATATGGTCATTTTCTGAAAGGCCGCTGCCGATAACAAACAGGTCGGGCATTTGACTGGTGATGGTAATTTTACGGGCGCTGACAACATTGTTTTTGTCCACCACAAAAACATATAATTTGTCCTGGATTTCGAAAGTGGCTTTCTGCGGAATCACCAGCGCATTTTGTAGTGGAACAGTCATTTGCACCTTGCCCGTTTCGCCATGTTTCAGTAGCTTATCCGGGTTGGGAAACTTCGCCCTGAAAGCAATATTCCCTGTCTCACCGTTAAATTCACTTTCAATGGTTTCTACCACACCTTTGTAAGGCAGGGGCTTATTATTGGCCAGCAGCAGGCTTACCCTGGCATGGCCGTTATTTTTTGCGCTGGATTTGTAGTCGAGGTATTCCGGTTCTGACACATTAAAATAAGCAAACATCTCGCTGTTGTCTGAGAGTGTCGTTAACAGCTCCCCTTCATCAATCAGGCTTCCCAGTTTCTTGGGTATACGGTCAATGGTGCCGGCAAAAGGCGCCCTGATTTCCGTGAACGACAGATGAACTTTTGCAAGGGCCACTTCGGCTTTTGCCTGGTCTGATTTTGCCTCGGCCATTGCCAGTTCGCTTTTGGCAACCACATTTTTATCTACCAGCATTTTAGTATTCTGCACTTCAATGGCCGATGCTTTTGCTTCGGCCTCTGCTTTGAGCAATTCAGCTTCAAAGACCTTGGGCATAATCTTAAACAATAACTGACCAGCTTTTACGTACTGGCCTTCATCGACATACACATCCTGGAGAAGTC
>JANPGT010000391.1:0-3371 GCA_031424135.1 Chitinophagaceae bacterium | reverse complement strand
AAGGTCTTCGGTGGGATGTTTGTATTTTTTGGCATTTGTATTTATGGCGGACTGGAATTGATGGTGAGTAAGAATCATTACCATTCAGGCGTGGATGATGCTTTACTGTGGGCATCTGCAGCGTGTTTCATTGGCGGCATCAATGGTCTTGGTCCTGTTGCGGCCGGCGTAAATGCGGTACTTATCTTTTTTATTGCCATTTTCCTGTTCCTGCGCTTTACCAATGCCGTTATGGCAGCCATTGCCGTTCTTGCTGTGCTGGCCATGCTGTTTCTTGCCATGCTGCATTTTGGAGAGCCCGGAAAAGCCATCACCCCTTTTGCAATCATGCTGGCAGCAGCCTTGTTGTATTTTTTCAGCAAAAGACTGCTGCAGGCAGGGCAATGGAAACATTATGGTGATGGGCTGACGCTGGCAACGATTACAGCGCTGGTTTGCATATACGGTGCAGGTAATTATTTTGTAGTGCGTGAAGCCAGTATTGAGATGTTTAACCTTGTAATGAGGGAAGGCCAGGATATTCCCTTTGGCTGGTTGTTCTGGATGTTCACCATAGCCATTCCGCTGGTCTATATGGTATGGGGTATTCAAAAGAAAGATGCCGTTTTGCTGCGGGTGGGGTTGCTGCTTGCAGCGGCCATTGTTTTTACCGTGCGCTATTATTACCATTTGATTCCCGCAGAACTGGCAATGGTACTGGGGGGGATGCTTTTTATAATACTGTCATATGCTTTGATTAAATACCTGCACCAACCCAGGTATGGCTTTACCTATAAAGAACAGCAGGAAAAAAACTTTATGGACAAGTTTCAGGTAGAAAGCCTGGTGATTGCCCAAACATTCAGTGGGCCGGCATCGCCCGCGGCAGACACCGGCACGCAGTTTGGCGGCGGCTCAGGCGGTGGAGGCGGCGCAACGGGAGAGTTTTAATCCTCGGGCCCCCGGTGCGCGTCTCACGCACCGGAATTGGGCGCAGAAGGAAGTCAAAAATTATCACGCTGATCGATCTAAGCTCCCCCTGCCTACCGGACAGGCAGCCCTTCAGGGGGCGGGGGGTTTCCTTAAATCTTCCTATTTTGCATGCACTAAACTACCCTGTATGCAGAAACGATTGCCTGTTATTATACCCGCCTTATTAATTAGTTGCCTTGCTTTTTCACAGGATCCCTGGAAAATAACCGCTACCAAAATTGACCCCTCCAATTATTATGGTATTACCGTAGCCAATGGCATGATTGGCATTGTGAGTTCACCGGAACCATTCAAAATAAAAGACGTGGTGTTGGCAGGTGCCTATGATTTATACGGCCGGGGAAGGGTAAGCAATTTTCTGCGCAGTTTTAACCTGCTGAATATGTACCTGGAAGTGGATGGCCGCCGCCTGGGCAGCGCCGATGCCAGCAATATGAAACAGGAGCTGGACATGCGCCATGCCAGCTTTACCACCAGCTTCGACTATGGCGATAAAGCTACCGTAACCAACACTTACTATTCTCTGCGGCAACTGCCGTACACGGTGTTGATGGACGTTAGCATCACCGCAAAAAAAGATATCACCATCAACAGTGCCAGCGTAATGGAAGCGCCGGATGCCCTGAAAGAAGTACAGAACTATTATAACGAAATAGACCGCCCGCACGTGGTGATCAGTTTGCTCACCTCTTCGGCCAAAAGTCCTACCGGCAAACTACTGATGTGCGCTTCCAATACTTTTTTGTTCAGCGAGCCGCATGGTAAAGAGCCAAGAGTAATACACGAGATGTGGGACAATAATATGCACCTGATGAAATTCGGTAAGACCATTAAGGCAGGAGAGACCTATCGTTATTCTGTTGCCGGTTCATCTATTACATCCGCGCATCATGACGATCCTTTAAATGAAGCGGAGCGCTTAACCATTTATGCAAAGCTGGAAGGCCGTGAAAGATTATTGCAGTTTCATAATAAAGCATGGGATGAATTATGGAAAAGTGATATCAGCATCGATGGCGATCCGCAGAGCCAGCAGGACATTCACAGCATGATTTATCACCTGTATTCTTTTGTGCGCGAAGGCACTTCTTTATCGCCTTCTCCTATGGGACTGAGTGGCCTCGGCTACAACGGACATGTTTTCTGGGATACAGAGCTATGGATGTATCCGGGTTTACTGGTACTGCATCCTGAAATAGGAAAAAGCATGGTAGAATACCGTTATGAAAGACTGCAGGCGGCAAAAAGAAACGCGTTCGCAAAAGGGTTTAAAGGTGCCATGTACCCCTGGGAAAGTGCGGCTACCGGCGTAGAGGAAACGCCCGTATGGGCATTGAGCGGCCCTTTTGAACACCATATCACCGCCTGCGTGGGTATCGCCGCCTGGAATTACTATTGTGTAACCCAGGACAAGAACTGGCTGCGCGAAAAAGGTTGGCCGGTACTGTCTGCCATTGCAGATTTCTGGGCCAGCAGGGTAGAAAGAAACGGTCCGGGTAAGTACGATATTAAAAACGTAGTGGCAGCAGATGAGTGGGCAGAGAATGTAGACAACAATGCTTTTACAAATGCAGCCGCCAAAGCGGTGCTGCAGCATGCTACCGAAGCTGCCAAATTATTAGGGGTTGTGCCCGATGCTGACTGGATGAATGTTTCCAATAATATCCCCGTACTGCAAATGGAGAATGGCGTTACCCGCGAACATGCTGCTTATAAGGGAGAAGGCATTAAGCAGGCAGATGTAAACCTGCTGGCTTACCCTTTGAAAGAAATCACCAATCCCGCGCAAATAAGGAAAGACCTGGAATACTATGAAACCCGTGTACCGAATGAGGGAACACCCGCCATGACACAGGCGGTATTTACTACTTTATATGCGCGGCTGGGCAACGGCGACAAGGCCTTTCATTTTTTCCAGGATGCTTACCTGCCCAACCTGAACCCACCACTGAGGGTGATTGCCGAAACCAAAGGGGGCACCAATCCTTATTTTTCAACCGGCGCAGGTGGCATTGTGCAGAGTGTATTAATGGGTTTCGGCGGTTTGGAAATTACGGCCAAAGGAATTGTGCAGATCGCCTCGGCCCTGCCCAAAAACTGGAAAAGCCTTACCATGACCGGCATCGGCGTAGAAAAAAAGACCTTTACAGTGCGGCAGATTGCTACCAGATAGAATGCAGATTTTCTCCGTGGTCCGGTGTGCCACCGACCAAAATGACAGAACGCAGATTTTTATGATTATTATGATTGGCAGGATGTCTTTTGGCTGGGCCCTGATGCCTGCAGAACTAACAATATGAGTTTGAACAAGAGCCTGTTATGAAATTATCATAACCCATCCTGACACTCATAAAAATCTGCGTTCCATTAGTTTGACAGCCGGCGAAGCCGGTTAGATG
>JANPGT010000390.1:0-1657 GCA_031424135.1 Chitinophagaceae bacterium | reverse complement strand
CCGGTACCTACCGCACAAACGATGTCTGTGTATGCTGCACTGCCGGCCTCACCCAATATTGTTGCCGCACCTTTTACGCCCAGTTCACCTTCACCTCCTTCGGGTATGATGCAGGCATCACCATATTCATGCCGTAATTGCTCAATAAATGCCGGATTATTTTTTTGCTGGTATTGTTCGCGCGAAACAAACACCAGTTGCATACCCCAATGCGTGCAATCCAGCAGGGTATGGGAGAGGATAGCAGGCCGCTCACCCCTGATAATGCCAATACTGGCCAGTCCTGCTTTACTTGCCGCACAGGCGGTAGCAACAATATGATTTGAATAAGCACCCCCAAAAGTGAGCAGGCGCTTTTTGCCGCATGCCAGGGCTTCTTCCAGGTAATATTGCAGTTTAAACCATTTATTGCCTGAAATAACCGGATCTATTTTGTCGAGCCGCAAAACATCCAGTGTGATCCCTGCGTTACCGATGCGTGGCAATTGCACCCTGTCTGTGCTGATGGCCTGCAGGTTCACGATGTTTTCCGGTAATAAATTCATGCCTGTGTTTTGTTCCACAACTTTATTTTATATTTTCGTGCCGAAAAAAAATAAAAATCAATGCAGCAACCTACTCTTTTGATCCTGGCCGCCGGTATGGCTTCCCGTTATGGAAGTATGAAACAAATTCAGTCTTTTGGACCCAGCGGAGAAACAATCGTTGATTATTCAATATACGATGCAATACGCGCAGGGTTCACAAAAGTGGTGTTTATTATCCGTAAAGAGTTTGCTGCAGATTTTAAAGAAATTTTTGAACCGAAGCTGAAGGGCAGGGTAGCGGTGGATTATGTTTTCCAGGACTTGAATGCGTTTACAGATGGCTACCAGGTACCGGCCGATCGTACGAAACCCTGGGGCACCGCCCATGCGGTATTGTGTGCAAAGAGCGCCGTACAGGAACCATTTGCAGTTATTAATGCAGATGATTTTTATGGCCGCGATGCGTTTGAAAAAGCTTACCAGTTTCTTACGCAGGAAGCAGGAGAGAAAGTATATTCTATTATTGGATATGATTTGTTAAAGACCCTGTCTGACAATGGTACTGTTAACCGCGGCGTATGCCAGGTAGATGATAAGGGCAACCTGACTGCCATTGCAGAGCGCATCAATATATCAAGGCAGGACGGTAAAATTCTTTGCGATGACAACCAGGAGCCCAAAGAATTACCGCTGCATTCAAGTGTTTCTATGAATTTCTGGTGCTTTTCTCCTTCTATTTTCCCGTACTCAGAAAAGCTGTTTAATAATTTTCTGGCCAAAAACCTCAGCAACCCCAAGTCTGAATTCTTTATCCCCATTGTTGCCGACGAGTTTATCAACAGCGGCACAGGTGTGATTAAAGTAATTCCTACCTCTGCCCAGTGGTTCGGTGTTACCTATAAAGAAGATGCCCCGGGTGTTAAAGCAAGCCTTGATGCATTGGTGGAAGCGGGTGAGTACCCAACCAGTTTGTGGAAGTAAGGGCTGCCTTCACTACATAGCACTTACCGATTCCTGGTTTTCCTTAGATCATGTAAATCTTATTAGTCAGACACAAATAATAAAAGCCCCGTTATGGGGCTTTTTCTTTATGCATTAACCAGGAAAATAGTTGATTACTGGTAGGTCTT
>JANPGT010000389.1:0-10385 GCA_031424135.1 Chitinophagaceae bacterium | reverse complement strand
TTTACAAACAATACCTGAATGGCCAGTTTGATGATTACCCGCTATGGGTGGCGCATTACCTGCGGCAGGATACACCCCGCATTAAACGTGACTGGATTTTCTGGCAACACAGCGAGGCAGGCAGGGTAAATGGTGTTTCTTATAAGGTAGATTTTAATGTGTTTAACGGGGATTCTGCGGCGTTTAAGAATTTGTTGATGGAGTAAAACCAGTTCTTAGTTCGTAGTCTTTAGTTCTCGGTCCCTTATACCGGAACCGATGGAACGCAGATTTTTATGATTGTCAGGATGAATGAAGATAGCCGCTTTTTCCGCCGTTGTGGGTGTACTGAGTTTGCCGAAGTATCACCACCAGCTTTGAATTTCGGGTGTAGTTGGTGAAGACACGGGACCAGGGGCACTAACAGCTAACGCCTAAAGGCTAATAGCTTTTCTTAAATTAAAGCATTGATTCATGAACGATACAGAACCCGAAGTTGATGTGTCTGATTTTTTGAAACGCATTGTGTGGTCCATTACGCTGGTACTGGTACACATGATGATCATTTTAACCGTAGGCATCTACGGCAATTGGTTTTTCTTTTATGATACACCTACCACGGGCAATTATATCTTTTACACCTGGGTGTTGCTGAGTTCTGTGGGCGTTGCTTTCTTATTGAGAAAATGGTGGAAGAAAAAATTTCCGCATGGTTGAACAGTTCTTAGTGCATAGTTCTTAGTTCCTTCGCGTGGCAAATAAACTAAAAACTACAAACTAAGAACTATTTGTCTTTTGTATCTAATATTACCGGGGTATTTCCCTTTCCCATAATAATCACTTTTGCATTGGCAGATTTGGCAATCTCCAGCTGGGCTTTAATGCTTTCATATTGTAACTGCCTGTCTGTAAGACTTTCGCTGATGATGCGCTGGTAATCGGCAATACCCTGGGCTTCTACGCGTTTGCGTTCAGCTTCCTGTTTTTCTTTCTGCAATACAAACTGCATTTTCTGCGCATCCTGCTCGGCATTTATTTTTTGCTCAATGGTAGCTTTTACCGATTGCGGAAGCGTGATATTTCTTACCAGCAGGTTTTCCAGCATAAGGCCGCGTTTGCTGAAATCTGTTTCAATAGTTTTGAAAATGCGCTGCTGAAATTCGTCTCTTTTGGTTGAATACAGGGATACTGCTTCGTAATAAACAGCGTTGTCGCGTATGCGGGTGCGGGTAATGGGACGCACAATTTTATCTTCATAATTATCGCCGGTTTCAGATAACAGTTTGGGAGCATCATTGGGTGTTACCCGGTAAAGCACAGACAGATCGATGGTGACTTCCAGCCCGTCGGCTGTTAATACGCGGATGGCATCATCGCCGGTTTTGTGACCTTCGTCCTGTATACCGCTCATGGTATAGTTCTGTGTTTTTATATCCAGTTTTACCACATCTACAAGGGGGTTAATAAAATGCAGTCCGCTGTTCAACACTTCCTTTTGCACTTTGCCAAACAGTTTCTGTACGCCTACCTGACCGGCTTCAATCTGCACAACGCAGGCAGTGCTGATGCCCAGCAATATCAGTATAAGACCTACCACGCGTACCGGGTTGCCGAAATGTTTGGTTTTGTCATCAGCGCGGCGCAGACCAAGACCAACAAAGAATACAATAAGGCCAAGAATAAGGAGTATCATAATAGTTGATTTGTTGATTGGTTTGTTAGTTGCATACAGAGTTAGTCACTGCAATTGCCTTAAAGCGCAAAAGTATCAGCTGCTGTGATCTGCTACAATCATCCATTTGCCGGCAATCTTCCTGAACAGCAGGGTGTAGTGACCGCCAATATCGCCTACTGATCTTTTCAGGAACCACTTTCCCAGCACCCAATAGTACTCTGCCGATAACTTTTTCACCTGCAGAATATCAAAAAACAATTTACCCATTTGTGCGCTGTCACTGTAGTTCTTTTTATAATTGTTCAGCGTATTGGTATAGCCATATGTAACACCGCTTTTACCCACAAACATCAGCGAATCATTCTTCCAGTAACCGCTCATAAACTCGTCTATATTACCCCGGTTCCAGGAAAGGGTTTGCCGGTTCAGCAGGTCCTTAATTTCTTTTTCATCTTTGCCGGGCTGGGCGAAGGACGCTACGGTTGTAAACAGGATCAGCAGCAGTAAGATATTTTTTCTCATATTAAAGATTTTACAGGAGGTGTAAGGTCTGAGGCGTAAGATTTCTATTGCCGGTTTAAATATGCTACACCCCATGCCCTGGACCTTATACCCTAATAAAAAAGGTGCCGGACACCGCAGGGTACCAGGCACCAAAAGAGATTCATCTGATACGTGAGACACGCACCGGGGCAAAATGAACTTAAGCGCTTCCGCCGTACTTGTGAACAACGCAAATTACTGAGTTCGAACTTAATTCGGGGTTTACCCAAGTTCCCCACCGGGGAATCTATGGGCTTACTACTAGGTAGCCCAGGCTTTATCACCTTTTTTATAATCAATACATCCCTCATATTTACCGGGAACCGCTACATAACGCAGGGCCTTGGTAGCTCCTTCCTTAGATGTGAAATAGCCAAACAGGGTCAGCTGCTTCATCATGGTAAAATAGTGTGTCGGATCTTCTTTCTTTTTGCCTTTCTGGTAGTCTTTGGCTTCTTTGTCAAGCGCCGTTAAGAAACTTGTTCTTTGTTCCGGTGTAGACTCCATGAAGGATTTACCATTGGCTTTTTTAGCGGCCTCGTTCAGTTTGCCGATACCTTCGTGGAAGATCTTCTGATCTTTTTCGTCGTAGGTATCGTTTACCATTACGGTCATAAACTGACCCACTTTGGCTGCTTTTGCACCTGGACTGCTGGTAGTAGGCAGAATGGTATCAGCTACTTCATCAAGAAAAGTAACATCTTCTGCATTAAATACCGCACCGCCCATGGCTGGTTCGTTTTTGCAACCGGTCAGCAGCAGCTCGCCACCAATAAAGGCGCCACCGGTAAGCACCGTAATCATTTTTAGAAGCTCTCTTCTGTCCATATGGTTTGTTTTTATTGTTTGTGATATTAATGATTCAATTTTTTGCGGCGGATGGAACGCAGATACGCAGGATTACTATGATTTATACTGATTACACATTTCCCAATTCATCTTCAAATCAAAAAAGACCTGCGTACTATTTTTTGCCCCAATGGCAATTTCCACCATTTCCTGGTAGCAGCTTATAGCTAATGGCTAAAAGCTACCCCTATAAATTCCCCTTTTTCAATTCTTCCACCGCATGGTTGGCGGCCCTGGCCGTTAATGCCATAAAGGTAAGGGATGGATTCTGTGTTCCGGTAGACACCATGCAGGCGCCATCCGTTACAAAAACATTTTTACAATTGTGAAACTGGTTCCACTTGTTCAGCAAAGATGTTTTAGGATCGTGTCCCATTCTCACCCCTCCCATTTCATGAATATCGTTACCCGGCCTGCGGCCATTATCGTAGGGATTGATATTTTTACAACCCGCCGCTTCCAGCATTTCTGCCCCCTGCTGTAAAAAATCCTTTAATACCTTTTCATCGTTATCATCATAGCCCACATCTGTTACCAGTAAAGGTATGCCCCAATCGTCTTTTTTATCGGCACTTAACCTCAGCTGGTTTTTTTCTTTGGGAATAGTCTCTCCCTGCATCATCATAGAGATATTCCAGGGTCCGGCTGGTTCGGTTAAACTGTCCTTCCATTCGCCGCCTATTCCCGCCTTGTCGCTACTGTCGTGCTGGCGGCTTCTGCCGGCACTGTAATGTACCATATAGCCGCGTAAAAAATCCGTTTCCTGCTTATAAACATTCCTGAAATTGGGCATCATTACCGCGGTAGGCCTTCTGCCATAATCAATCTTATCTTCAAAGCCGTCGATGGTGGCGCCAATATCTCCCCTGTAATTGTGAAAAGCCAGGTATTTGCCCAGCAGTCCGTTATCGTTGCCAAAGCCATTGGGAAAACGGCTGGACACCGAGTTCAGCAACAGCAGGTTGGAATTCAGGCAGGCCGCATTTACAAAAATAATTTTGGCAAAATAGGTGGTGCTTTGTTTGGTATTGGCATCAATCACCTGCACACCGGAGGCTTTGCCGGTTTTCTCATCGTACACAATAGAATGCACCACGGAAAAAGGTCTCAAAGTAAGGTTACCTGTTTTTGCTGCCCATGGAAGGGTAGAAGAGTTGGAGCTGAAATAACCTCCAAAAGGGCAACCACGGTAACAGATATTCCTTGCCTGGCATTGGCCCCGCCCCTGCTGTAAATGAACTTCATTGGGTTTGGTAAGGTGCGCACACCTGCCCTGTATTACATGCCTGTCTTTGTATTTTGCCAGTATTTTTTGCTGGATGTGTTTCTCCGGGCAGTTCATTTCCCAGGGTTCCAGGAACTCTCCGTCGGGCAGTGTTTCCAGTCCATCTTTATTACCGCTGATGCCTGCAAATTTCTCTACATGACTGTACCAGGGGGCCAGCTCTTCATACCTGATGGGCCAGTCTACGGCAAAACCATCGCGGGCCGGACCTTCAAAATCATACTTGCTCCAGCGCTGTGTTTGCCGCGCCCAAATCAGCGATTTACCACCAACCTGGTAGCCGCGTATCCAGTCAAATGGCTTTTCCTGTATATAAGGATGCTCCTTGTCTTTTACAAAAAAATGCTGGGTGGCTTCATCAAAAGCATAGCAGCTGTCTGCAATGGGATTATCCTTTTTCAGTTGCGAACTAAGCTGGGTACGATGCTTAAATTCCCACGGGTTCATATTGGTGGTGGGATAGTCTTTGATGTGTTTTACATCCCTGCCCCTTTCTAATACCAGCGTTTTCAATCCTTTTTCACACAATTCTTTGGCAGCCCAGCCACCACTGATGCCAGAGCCAATAACAATGGCATCGAAGCTGTTTTGCGCTGCAGCTTTTGTATTGATATGAAGTGAATCGCCGGGCATGTGTTTGTTTTATAAAATATTTCTGTTTATATAACTGAGCGTACAATTCTATTTGTGTTTAACAGCTGTGAACAATTTGTAGTAGAGACAGGGCATACCCTGTTTCTACTACAAATTTCCTTTCTTCAATTCCTTCACCGCAAAATCAGCCGCCCTTGCCGTTAACGCCATATAGGTAACGGAGGGATTCTGACAGGCGGAGGATGTCATGCAGGCGCCATCTGTATTAAACACATTGGGCACTTCATGCAGCTGGTTATTTCCATTTTGTACCGATGTTTTTGGATCTTTTCCCATGCGGGCCGTGCCCATTTCATGGATGCATAAACCCGGATTGGCCTGCGCATCATCAAACGTATAAATATCTTTTAGTCCGCTTTTCTCCAGCATCTCTGCAGCACTGTCTTTCATGTCTTTACGCATGGCCCGCTCGTTCTCTTTGAACTCGCAATCTATATCCGCCAGCGGCAAACCCCATTTGTCTTTTTTGTCTTTGCTTAAAGTAACGCGGTTGTCGGTATAAGGCAAATGTTCTCCCCAGCTGCCCAGCCACATACTCCAGTTGCCCGGTTCTGTAAGCGATTCTTTGAACTCCACACCAATGCCTTCTCCCTGTGCCCTGCCCCTGCCGGCGCCGCCCTGGTAACCAAAGCCTCGCACATAATCTTTCTGTTTTGTTTTCTCATCCAGGTTGCGGAAGCGGGGCACATAAATGCCATTGGGCCTGCGGCCATAAGTGTATTGATCCTGAAAGCCTTCATAGCTGCCACCTGCGCCCACATGGTAATGATGATCCATCAGGTTGCGGCCCAGCTGGTCACTGCTATTGCCAAGGCCAGCAGGAAACGCATCTGAGACAGAATTCAGCAGCAAGTAGGTGGAAGCAATGGTACCGGCATTCAGGAAAATTATTTTTGCAAAATACTCTTCGGTCTTCATGGTCAGCTCATCTATGATGCGCACGCCTTTTGCTCTCTTTTTGTCTTTATCATAGATTACCTCCATTACAATAGAATGGGGGCGCAGTGTAAGATTGCCGGTATTGGCAGCTACGGGCAGCGTGGCTGAATTACTGCTGAAGTAACCGCCAAAGGGGCAACCCCTGTCGCAGAGATTGCGGAACTGGCAGGGACCGCGACCATTCCAGCCACGGGTAAGATTGGCTACACGGCCGATGATCATTCTTCTGCCGTCTGTAAATTTATCCTTGATATTGCCGGCAATATGTTTTTCCAGGCAGTTCATTTCCATGGGCGGCAGAAAATCGCCATCGGGCAGTTGCGCCAGCCCTTCGGCAGAACCGCTGATACCTACAAATTTTTCAACATAACTGTACCAGGGGGCAATATCACGGTAACGGATAGGCCAGTCTACGCCATGGCCGTCTTTCGCATTGGCTTCAAAGTCCAGGTCGCTCCAGCGGTAACACTGCCGGCCCCACATAAGGCTCTTACCGCCTACATGGTAGCCGCGTATCCAGTCGAATGGTTTTACCTGTGTATAAGGATGCTCTTTATCGTTTACAAAAAAATGGCTATTGGCTTCATTGCAGAAGCCGCGCACCTGCACGTGCTGATCTTCCTTGAGTTTTTGGGTATTGGTATTGCGGTGCAGTAGTTCCCAGGGCGCCAGGTTGGTAGTGGGGTAATCTTTGATATGTTCTACCTGCCGGCCACGTTCCAGCACCAGGGTCTTCAAACCTTTTTCGCACAACTCTTTGGCGGCCCATCCGCCGCTGATACCACTGCCTACTACAATGGCATCATAAGTATTTTGGGCAACTGCTTTGTTGTTGATATTGAGTGAATCTCCGGGCATGTGTTCGTTTTATATAATATTTGTGTGTTATATAACTGAGTGTGTAATTTATGTTCAGCAGCTGTGAGCAATGAGCTTTAAGCTGCGGACGGCTTATCCGTGGCCCGGTGTCTCCACCAGCCACTATTCGATTCTTGCTGTTGGTGATACGTCGGTAAACTCAGTACATCAGCAGCGGCCGATAAAAACTATATTTCATTGCCAGTTGCGGGCTCATATCTCAAGGCCAGAAGCCCGCAGCTGGTATTACAGGTTTCCTTTCTTCAATTCTGTTACTGCAAAATCAGCAGCCCTTGCCGTTAACGCCATATAGGTTATAGAAGGATTCTGGCAGGCAGATGAGGCCATGCAGGCACCATCGCTGATGAATACATTTTTTACCCCGTGCATCTGGTTATTGCCATTGAGTACAGAAGTTTTGGGATCTTTTCCCATTCTTGCTGTACCCATTTCATGAATACAAAAACCCGGTGCTGGTGCGTCGTCGTGGGTAGTGATATTTTTCAAGCCTGCTTTCTCCAGCATTTCTGCCGCGCTGTTCATCATGTCTTTGCGCATGGCTTTTTCGTTCTCTTTAAACTCGCAGTCAATATCCAGCGTGGGCAATCCCCATTTGTCTTTTTTATTCCTGTTCAATGTGGCTTTGTTTTCAAAATAAGGCAGGTGTTCGCCCCAGGAACCAATACCGAAACCCCATTTACCTGGCTCCGTTAGTGAATCTTTGTATCCTGCGCCAACGCCTTCTTCAATGTATACCCTGCCACGGCCCGCACCACCCTGGTAGCCAAAGCCACGCAGGTAATCTTTCTGCTGTGTTGCATCGTTGATATTCCTGAAACGGGGGATATAGATACCGTTGGGTCTGCGGCCGTACGTATAGTTATCTGCAAAATCATCTGATTCTCCGTTGGCCCCAACACCGTAATGATGATCCATCAGGTTATGGCCTACCTGGCCGCTGCTGTTTCCCAAACCATTGGGAAATGCATCCGAAGTAGAGTTCAGCAGAATATGCGCGGTGCCAAGGGTAGAAGCGTTGATAAAAATAATTTTCGCGAAATATTCTTCGGTCTTCATGGTTTCTGAATCCATGATGCGCACGCCTTTTGCCTTTTTGCTATCCTTGTCGTAGATCACTTCCAGCACAATAGAAAAAGGACGAAGTGTAAGATTGCCGGTTTTCTTCGCCGCAGGCAAAGTAGCAGAATTGCTGCTGAAGTAGCCGCCAAACGGACAACCCTCGTGGCATTTGCTCCTGAACTGGCAGGGACCGCGTTCGCCCAGCTTGGCGGTATGGTTGGCAGAACGGCCAATAATAACACGGCGGCCATCTGCAAAACTTTTCTTGATTCTTTCTGCTACCTGTTTTTCCAGGCAGTTCATTTCCATGGGCGGAAGGAATTTACCATCGGGCAATTGCGGCAGGTTTTCAACAGATCCGCTGATACCTACAAAGGGTTCTACATAATCGTACCAGGGGGCAATATCACGGTAACGGATAGGCCAGTCTGTGCCATGCCCATCTTTGCCATTGGCGGAAAAATCCACATCGCTCCAGCGGTAGCATTGCCTGCCCCAGGTAAGGCTTCTGCCACCTACGTGGTTGCCACGCACCCAGTCGAACGGCTTTACCTGGGTGTAGGGGTTCTCCACATCGTTTACAAAGAACTTTTTAGAGACTTCATTAAACGCATAGCATTTGCTTTGTATGGGACTGGCATTTTTTTCTTCTTTTGTAAGACCGCCATGGTGATCCAGCTCCCATGGGTCTTTGGTAGTACCTGTATAATCTTTTACATGCTCCACATTTCTGCCGCGTTCCAGCACCAGCGTCTTCAGTCCTTTTTCGCATAATTCCTTGGCTGCCCAACCACCGCTGATACCAGATCCTACTACGATGGCATCGTACGTATTTTGCGCAACTGCTTTGTTGTTGATATTGAGTGAATCGCCGGGCATACAGTACTTAGTATTTATATTTCAGTATTTAGACGCAGGGTAAAAACATTACTTAAATTTTATATTTTAGTATTTAAACTGTAACGCGACCGGTGACACTTTCTTACGCCGCGTGTCTTTGTACCAAATACTATAAACTAAAATCTACAAATTTCCTTTCTTCAATTCTTCTACCGCAAAATTGGCGGCCCTGGCTGTTAATGCCATATAAGTCAGCGAAGGGTTTACACAGGAGGCGGAAGTCATACAGGCACCATCGGTAAGAAAAACATTCTTTGCATCCCATACCTGGTTGTGGCTGTTGAGTACCGATGTCTTTGGATCCTTACCCATCCTTGCGCTTCCCATTTCATGTATACCATCACCAATTTCGTGGCCGTTATCGCGGGTCTGTATGTGTTTTACACCGGCTGCTTCCAGCATGGCTACTGCTTCTGCTACGATATCTTTCCGCATTTTTAATTCATTGTCCTGCAGCACTGCTTCCATGGCCAGTATGGGTAATCCCCATTTGTCTTTTCTTTCTTTGTCCAGGCTGATGGTATTGTTATGATGCGGCAGCAGTTCTCCAAAGCCGCTGAGGTTCATTGTCCAGGATCCTGGTTCAGTAAGTGCATCTTTAAAATCTGCACCGATGCTAAGTTCTTCCATGGGCCGGTTATAGCCCTGGCGGGCACCGCCACCCTGGTAGCCAAAGCCGCGCAGGTAATCTCTTTTATCGCCATTGAGGTTTACAAAGCGGGGAATATAAATGCCGTTGGCACGCCTGCCATAATAATATTTGTCTTCAAAACCTTCCACGGTACCGGAAGCACCCAGGTTATAATGGTGGTCCATGATGTTGTGGCCCAGTTCACCACTGCTGCTGCCCAGTCCGCCGGGCCAGGTATCAGTAGCTGAATTCATCAATACCCAGGCGCTGTTGAGTGCAGACGCGTTTACAAAAACAATCTTTGAATAAAATTCATAGGTCCTGTTATTTTCTGCATCCAGTATTTCAACGCCTTTCGCTTTCTGCGTATCCTTATCGTAAATAATTTTTGTAACAATGCTCCAGGGTCTCACCGTTAGATTGCCGGTAGCTTTTGCGGCGGGTAAGGTAGACGACTGTGTGCTGAAATAGCCGCCAAAAGGGCAACCTTCTGTACAGCGGTTGCGGAACTGGCACTGCGTTCTTCCCTTAACGGGCGCTGTTAGATTGGCTACGCGGCCAATTATCATGTGGCGCTGGCCCTGCCATTTTTCTTTGATTCTTGCTGCTACGTCTTTCTCCACGCAGGTCATATCCATGGGTGGCAGAAAATGCCCATCGGGCAGGTGCGGCAGCCCTTCCATAGAGCCACTTACGCCGATGTGTTTTTCTACATGATCGTACCAGGGTGCAATATCACGGTAACGTATAGGCCAGTCGATGGCCCATCCGTCTTTTGCATTGCCTTCAAAATCCAGGTCGCTCCAGCGGTAGCTTTGCCTGCCCCATAAAATGGAACGGCCGCCCAGCTGGTAGGCGCGCCACCACCTGAATGGCTTTATTTCATGATAGGGCGCATCATTGTCTACTACCCAGGAATCAATATTGCCTTCAGTTTTACCCCAGGTACGGGCTATTACGGGGCGGTTTTTGAGATCTGCTTTGGTGACAGT
>JANPGT010000388.1:0-2296 GCA_031424135.1 Chitinophagaceae bacterium | reverse complement strand
TCCACGCCGTCTTTTTCTTTTCCCCTGGCAGGCCTGGTAGCGGCCGATACTGAAAAAGCCAGTTGTGGCAGTTGTTGCAGCAACTGCCGGGTAATAGATGTTTTACCTGCCCCGGAAGGGGCGGTAATAATGATTATTTTCTGTTGCTTATCGTTGCTCATAAGTAGCTGCAGAGCTGGGTTAGGCGTTTACGCGTTTGATGTCTGCACCCAGTGCTTTCAGGCGCTGGTCTATATACTGGTAACCGCGGTCTATCTGTTCAATGTTCTGGATAATGCTTCTTCCTTCTGCACTCAGGGCGGCAATCAGCAGGGCAACGCCGGCGCGTATATCCGGACTGCTCATGGTAATGCCCCTTAGGTGCTGTTCGCGTGCCAGGCCTATAACGGCGGCACGGTGTGGATCGCACAAAATAATCTGTGCACCCATATCTATCAGTTTATCTGTAAAAAACAGGCGGCTTTCAAACATCTTCTGGTGCACCAGCACAGAGCCTCTTGCCTGGGTGGCAACCACCAGTATAATGCTCAGCAGGTCTGGTGTAAAACCGGGCCAGGGATGATCATAAATGGTGAGTACAGAACCGTCAAGGAAGGTCTGGATTTCATACAGTTCCTGCGCGGGTATATAGATGTCATCGCCCCGGAAATCCATGGCAATGCCCAGTTGTTTGAATTTATCCGGTATTACGCCCAGGTGCTCAATCCCTGCATTTTTAATGGTGATTTCACTCTGTGTCATTGCCGCCAGGCCAATAAACGAGCCTACCTCAATCATATCGGGCAGCATGCGGTGTTCTGTGCCGCCCAGGTAATCTACCCCTTCAATGGTCAGCATATTGCTGCCAATGCCGCTGATGCGGGCACCCATGCGGTTCAGCATTTTACACAGCTGCTGCAGGTAGGGCTCGCAGGCGGCGTTATAAATGGTGGTAACCCCTTTTGCCATGGCGGCGGCCATTACAATATTGGCGGTACCGGTTACTGAGGGTTCGTCCAGCAGAATATAAGTGCCTTTGAGGTTGCTGCCATCCAGCAGAAATACATTCTGTGCTGCGTTGTAGGTAAAAGCAGCACCTAATTTTTCAAACCCAATAATATGGGTGTCCAGCCTTCTTCTGCCAATTTTATCGCCCCCCGGTTTGGAGATAAATGCTTTTTTAAAACGGGCCAGCATGGCGCCTGCCAGCATAACGGCACCCCTCAGGCGTCCACTTTTCTTCTTGTATTCTTCGCTGTGCAGGTAATCTATGTTTACGTTGTCTGCCTGGAAGGTGCAGGTGTCGCGCTGCAGGCGTTCTGTTTTCACGCCCATGTCGCCCAGCAGCTCAATCAGCAGGTTTACATCAACAATATCAGGTATATTGGAAATGGTAATTTTCTCAGGCGTTAATAAAACAGCGCTGATGATCTGCAGTGCTTCATTTTTTGCTCCCTGCGGAGTAATGGATCCCTGTAATTTTTTTCCGCCGTTTACTTCAAAAGCATTCATGGTATTGGGAAATTAGTTGAATCGTTGATTGGAATGTGCGCTGCAAAGTAAAGCAAAAACCATTTCAGCCATGAACAGTTAAAAGAAAAAAAGGCTGACCGTTTTTACAGATCAACCTTTCAACTAATTAACTAATCAACTATCAGTTCAGTTTAATTAAATCTTTTGCGGTTATTGAACTTGCCACCATTGTTCTGGTTACTGCTACCGCCGCGGTTATCCCTTCTTTCGCCGCCGCCATTGCCGCCGCGGTTATCCCTTCTTTCACCACCACCGCTACCACTTCTCGGCTGAAATTTCTGGTTGCGTTTGCCCCTGTAATCGCTATAGCCGCCACCGCCGCTGCGGTTATTTTCGCGGCCTTCATTGGCACGGTAAGCTTTAACGTAAGGCGTATTGGTAAATTCCAGTTGACCCTGGGTAATGCTGGTCAGTTCACTTTGAATAGCATCGTCGTGTACCTGCTCTTTGTGCCAGTTATTGTACGCCAGTTTCATATAGTAGGCAACGGCGTTGGCAAAACCCAGTTTCTTTTCAGGGTTTTCCTCTTTCAGTGCTTTATTGATAACCACTTCCAGGTTTTTACCCAGGTGAGAAAACTTGGGGTAGCGCTTGGGATAGCGCAATGGTTTTGGTTTTGATTTGAGTGTTTCCTTGGTAGGAATAGGGTAGGGCGATTCTACGTCAAGGTTAAAGTCCGCTATCAGGAAAAGATGATCCCACAGTTTATGCCTGAAGTCTTCCACGTTTTTCAGGTGTGGATTTAAGAAGCCCATCAGCTCAATCATGGCATGGGCGTTTTTTT
>JANPGT010000387.1:0-6774 GCA_031424135.1 Chitinophagaceae bacterium | reverse complement strand
AGGTGTAACTGAGAGGGTTCCGGATAAGGCCAAATTGCACTCATGGATTAAAAACAATGCGGCGGTACTGGCCAGTGGTGATCCTTATTTTACGCAGTTGTACAATAGCCGTAACAAGGCGGCCATGAACCTGTTTACCGGTCTTACAGATGCCCAGATTGATAACATCCTCGCTTATGTAGAAACGTATAAAGCGCCTGTTGCCGGACCTGCTACCCCGGGAGGTGCCGCGGTTGAAAGCGATAATTCTTTATTATATGGCATTCTCACGCTGATTCTTGCTATTATCACCCTTATACTATTACAGGTTAACAGCAACCTGAAGAAATTATCAGACGATAAAGAAGGCGTTCCTGCCGCTGAGCCGGTGCCTTTCTACCGCAATAAGGCCTATATCGCCACTTTTGCCGTGGTATTATTCATCATTGGCGGTTACTACACCATCCAGGGTGCTATTGGCCTTGGCAGAAACAAAGACTACCAACCCGAACAACCTATTTACTATTCTCATAAAGTACATGCCGGGGTTAACCAGGTAAGCTGTTTATACTGTCATGGCGGTGCTTATGAGGGCAAACACGCCAATGTGCCTTCTGTAAACGTGTGTATGAACTGCCACATGTCTATCCAGGAGTACGGCGCCAACAGCGAAAAACTCTACCGCGAAGACGGTACCGAAGTAAATGGCACCGCAGAAATTCAGAAAATCTACGCCGCCGCCGGATGGGATCCCAAATCCAAAAAATACAGCGGCAAAGAAAAACCCATCGAATGGGTGAAAATTCACAACCTTCCTGATCACGTATATTTTAATCACTCACAGCATACCCGCGCAGGACAAGTACAATGCCAGACCTGCCATGGCCCGATACAGGAAATGGGCGAAGTAAAACAGTTTGCCGACCTCAGCATGGGCTGGTGCGTTAACTGCCACCGCGAAAGCAAAGTAAATTTTTACAATGCTGAAACCGGCGAAGGCAACAAGTTCTACAGCATCTACGAGAAATTTCACACCGATCTGAAGAATAAAAAAGTTGACAGTGTAACGGTGGAAATGATTGGTGGAACTGAGTGCCAGAAATGTCACTATTAAGCCCCGGCTCCAATCAGGGAGAAGGCTGCTGCAATACAAGAAAGAATTCATACTTAATCACAAATAATCACGCGTTCCGCGTGATAAGGGGCTAAAATTATGAGTAAAAAGTACTGGCAAAATTTCCAAGAGTTAAACAGCTCAGAAGCTTCTCAGCAAAATGCGCAAGACGAGTTTCGTGAGGAATTGCCATTTGAAGGCGAAGGCATTGCTGACGCCAAAACCCCCCGCAGGGATTTCCTTAAATATGTAGGTTTCAGCACCGCCGCCGCCGCTATTGCTGCTGGCTGCGAAGTGCCGGTAAGGAAAGTAATTCCTTATGTAAATAAACCCGCTGACCTGGTGCCCGGCGTATCTAACTACTACGCTACCACCTATGTTTCAGGAAGTGATGTAGTACCTGTGGTAGCCAAAGTAAGAGATGGCAGGCCCATCAAAATAGAAGGAAACGATCTTTCTACCATCAGCAACGGCGGCACTACCGCCCGTGTGCAGGCTTCTGTACTTGACCTGTACGATACCGCCCGTGTACGTTATCCCCTGGCAGACGGCAAAGAAGTAAGTTCGCTGGAAGCTTTCGATAAGATGGTAGGCGAGGCTATTGCCGGCACTGCCGTGGTGCTGCTTACCCCCACCATTACTTCTCCTACTACCAAACAAATTATTGCAGAATTCTTAGCAAAATATCCCGGCAGCCGCCATACTCAATACGACGGTATTTCTTACAGCGGTATTTTAACCGCCAACGAAGCCAGCTATGGTAAACGTGCCATTCCTTCTTTTCATTTTGAAAAGGCAAAAGTGGTGGTGAGCCTGGGTGCCGATTTCCTGGGTACCTGGCTGAACACCGTAGAATACCAGAAAGGCTATTCCAAACTGCGTAAGATCAATGAGAAGAACATTGAAATGAGCAAGCATTACCAGTTTGAGAGCATGATAAGCATGACCGGTTCCAACGCCGATGAGCGCTTTACCCATAAGCCTTCTGAAGCAGGTGCTGTTGCAGCTGCCCTGCTGGCAGCCGTTAGCGGTCAGCCCGTAAGCGGTGTTAGCGCATCGGTTAAAAAAGGTATTGACAAAGCCGCCAAAGACCTGCTGGCCAACAAAGGCGCAGCGCTGGTAGTAAGCGGCAGCAATAATACAAATGTTCAGGTACTGGTAAATGCCATCAACGAAGCGGTGGGTGCCAACGGTACTACTGTTAACTGGGCTGCTCCTTTGCAGACCAAACAGGGGGTAGACAGCGAAATGGCTACCCTGGTAGCAGATATGGAAGCAGGCAAAATCGGCACACTGCTGATTTACGACTGCAACCCTGCTTACGATTATTTTGACGCAGACAAGTTCAAAGCCGCTATCAAGAAAGTGAAAACGGCTGTTTCATTCAATGAAAGAATGGATGAAACGACCGAACTGGTAAAATATGTATTACCGGCCCATCATTACCTGGAAAGCTGGGGCGATGCAGAAATCAAGCCCGGCTATTTCAGCATGACGCAGCCTACCATCAACCCATTGTTTAAAACACGCCAGTTGCAGGACAGCCTGCTGAAATGGAGTGGCAGTACCGTTGCTTACCACGATTATTTCAAAAACTACTGGGTGGGCAAACTGGGCAGCGAAGCAGGATACGAAAAAGCACTAATGAACGGTGTAGTAGAGCCTGAAACAGCGGCTTTGGGTGCAGCCAGTTTCAACAGTGGGGCAGTAGCCACCGCCAGCGCAGCTATCAGCAGCGCTAAAAAAGGCGGTGCCTACGAACTGGTGCTTTACCAGAAGCCGGTATTGGGCGATGGCCGCCAGGCCAATAACCCCTGGTTGCTGGAAACACCCGACCCTATTACAAGAGCTACCTGGGACAACTATGTAATCGTTTCTCCCTCACTGGGTAAAACCCTGCTGGGTGTAGACCTGATAGACCCAAATAATCAGAAACAAGCCAACGACTACGAGGTAAACCCCGGAAAATCACAGGTTACCGTAAAAGTGGGCAATAAAGAAATTACCCTGCCGGCGCTTATTGTACCCGGTATGGAAGCCAATACCATTGCTATTGCCGTGGGATACGGCAGAAACCTGAAGTCTGGCCGAGCTACTGCAGGTGCCGGTAAAAACGCTTACCAGCTGGCAGCCGGTGGTGATTTTAATGTGAGCGATGTTAGCATAGCACTCAGCAAAGAAGATAAATACCAGGTAGCCCAGGGCCAGACCCATAGTTCTTACGAAGGCCGCAAGGAAGTAGTAAAGGAAATGAAGCTGGAAGATTTCAAGAAGAACCCCACTGAAATACTGGAAGAAAGAAATCATGAACTGAAACCTTTTGGTGGACTGGAGAATTTTGCCAAAGAAGGAACCATTTATCCTTATTTCGATAAGCCCGGTATTAAATGGGGCATGAGCATTGACCTGAACAGTTGCTTTGGTTGCGGCGCCTGCGTAGTAGCCTGTACTGCTGAAAATAATGTAGCAGTAGTAGGAAAAAGCGAAGTACTCCGTTTCCATGATATGGCCTGGCTGCGCATTGACCGTTATTTTAGCGGTAACCCTGCAGACCCGGACACTATCCAGACTATTTTCCAGCCCATGCTTTGCCAGCATTGCGATAACGCGCCCTGCGAAAACGTTTGCCCGGTAGCCGCTACCAACCACAGCAGCGAAGGGTTGAACCAGATGACGTATAACCGTTGTATCGGCACAAGGTATTGCGCCAACAACTGTCCTTATAAAGTAAGACGCTTTAACTGGGCCGATTATACCGGCGCAGACAGCTTCCCGCATAACCAGGATCAGAAATTGGTGGGCGCACTGGATGATACCGTTTTTATGATGAACGATGACCTTACCCGCATGGTGCTGAACCCCGATGTAACGGTAAGAAGCCGTGGTGTAATTGAAAAATGTTCTTTCTGCGTACAACGTTTGCAGGAAGGCAAGCTGAAAGCGAAAAAAGAGAACCGCACATTGACAGACAGCGATGTAAAGACCGCTTGCCAGCAGGCCTGCGCAGCAGATTCCATTGTTTTTGGTAATGTAAACAACAAAGACAGCGAAATCAGCACCGTACGCCGCGAGAACCAGCACCGCCTGTTCTATGCACTGGAGCAGCTGCACGTAATGCCGAATGTTAACTACCTGGCTAAAATCCGCAATACGGATTTGCTCACCGGTGTTAAAGAAGCACACGAAGAAGGCGGCGCACATGAAGAACATGGTGCAGAAGGAACAGAGAAAAAGCCCGCTGAAAAAGAACACGCATAAGCAGTAATGTAAATAAGAAACATAAAAAGGTCTTGTTCCAAATCGTTTAAAAGCTAGCAGCTCAAGGCTAATAGCTCAAAGCTCAAAAAATATGTCATTACTCAGATACGAATCTCAGGTACGCGAACCATTGGTGACCGGGGCTAAAACCTACCACCAGGTAACAGAAGACATCATCAGGCCCATAGAGATGAAGCCAAGCCGTTTGTGGTACATCGGTTTCTTTATTTCTGTAGCCCTTTTATGCTTTGGTATCTGGTCTGTAACCATGGAAGTTACCTACGGGGTGGGCCAGTGGAACCTTAACAAAACCATTGGTTGGGGTTGGGATATTACCAACTTCGTTTGGTGGGTAGGTATTGGTCACGCGGGTACGCTGATCTCCGCCATCCTGCTGCTGTTTCGCCAGGGTTGGAGAACGGGTGTAAACCGTGCTGCTGAGGCCATGACCATTTTTGCGGTAATGTGCGCAGGCCAGTTTCCTATCTGGCACATGGGTCGTGTGTGGATGGCGTTTTTTGTACTGCCTTACCCTAATACAAGGGGTCCTTTATGGGTGAATTTTAACTCGCCCCTGCTATGGGACGTGTTTGCGATATCAACTTATTTCACGGTTTCTCTTTTGTTCTGGTATGCTGGTTTGCTGCCCGATTTGGCCACCGTTCGCGACAGGGCCAAACTGAAATGGCGCAAAATGATGTATGGCCTGCTGAGCTTTGGCTGGACAGGTTCTACCAAGCACTGGCAGCGCCACGAGAGTTTATCACTGGTACTGGCAGGTTTAAGTACGCCGCTGGTATTGTCTGTACACACCATTGTATCTTTTGACTTCGCTACCTCCATCGTTCCGGGATGGCATACTACCATCTTCCCTCCCTACTTTGTGGCGGGTGCGGTATTCTCCGGTTTTGCGATGGTGCAGACACTTTTGCTGATTACCCGTAAAGTATTGAAACTGGAAGACTATATTACCCTGGAGCACATTGAGGTAATGAACAAGGTAATAGTATTGACCGGTTCTATTGTGGGCGTTGCCTATATCACAGAGCTGTTTATCAGCTGGTATGGTCAGAACCCATATGAAGCCGCTGCTTTCAGAAACCGCTGGGATTTGTCTACGCCTTATGCGTGGAGCTACTATATCATGATGGGTTGTAACGTATTGAGCCCGCAGTTCTTCTGGTTTAAAAAACTGCGCCGCAACCTGCTGTTCACTTTCTTTATGAGTATCCTGGTGAACGTAGGTATGTGGTTCGAGCGTTTTGTAATCATCGTAACCTCTATTTACCGCGATTATATCCCCAGCAGCTGGAGTACTTACTACGCACCCAGCATTTTTGAAGTAGGATTTTACATGGGAACTTTTGGATTGTTCTTTACCTGTTACTTCCTGTTCTCCAAATTCTTCCCGGTAATTGCGCTGGCTGAAATCAAGCATATCCTGAAGAAAAATGGCGAAAGCTTTAAAGATAATATGACAAGGGTAGATACACAGCCGGTAGAAGAGTTTGCACATGAGCATGCACATGACCATGGTGCTTAACAAAAACGGTTGAAGGTGTAGAAGTTGTTATAATTTTTTGAAAAATTTACAGGCTCGCAGCTCACAGCTGGCAGCTCAAAGCTTAAAATATGAGTGTAAAAAAATTTGTTGTTGGCTGTTTTGACGAAGAAACAACGCTGTTCAATGCGGTAAAAAATGTACGCAAAGCAGGGTATAAGATCCATGATGTGTACACGCCTTTTCCTATCCATGGACTGGATAAGGTGATGGGCCTGCGCGATACCAGCCTGCACACTGCCGGCTTTATCTACGCTATTACCGGAACGGCTACAGCATTGTCATTCATCAGCTGGGTATTTACAAAAGACTGGCCTTTAAATATTGGTGGTAAGCCGCATTTTGCCTTACCTGCCTGGATACCGATTATGTTTGAGCTGACCGTATTGTTTTCTGCAGTAGGTATGGTACTTACTTTCTGTTATCTCTGCCAGCTGGCGCCTTTTGTAAAAAAGCATCATTTTCACCTGCGTGCTACAGACGATTTATTTGTAATGGTGCTTGAAACAACTGCTAAAACAAATGAAGCCGATGCGCTGGGCTTTCTGCAGAAACTGGGTGCAGTAGAAACCAATGTACAGGAAGCAGAAACCGGCTGGTGGCTGGGCCGGTACGACCGGGATAGCCTGCCTTTTGAAGTAAGGGAAGCGAACGTATAAGCACAAAATTTGAAACGACTTATTATTTCAACACAGATGAAGAAATTATCTATCATAGCAATTGTAATAGCCGCGGTAATACTGGTTCAGAGCTGCGCCGATGTTAAGCGTAAACCCAGCAATGTGTATATGCCCGATATGGCTTACAGCGTGGCAGTAGAAACCTATTCAGACCACAGCAGGCTGGCTGATTCCGGTATTTT
>JANPGT010000386.1:0-14100 GCA_031424135.1 Chitinophagaceae bacterium | reverse complement strand
TCCATCCTCCTGGTTCCGTTAATGCTTCTTTGAAACCGGCGCCAATATTTAACTCGGCTATCTCGCGGCCCCATCCGTTACGGCTGGCACTGCCCTGGTAACCATACCCCCGCAGAAAATCTCTTTTGTCGCCATATAACTTCGCAAATCTTGAAATATAAAAGCCATTGGCCCTTCTTCCATAATAGTACTTGTCCTCAAAGCCTTCTACAGTTCCCTGTGCGCCCAGCATGTAATGATGATCCATAATATTATGACCCAGTTCACCACTGCTGCTGCCCAGGCCTTCGGGCCAGGTATCGGTTGCAGAATTCATGAGCACCCACGCACTGTTGAGTGAAGACGCGTTTACAAACACAATTTTTGAATAAAACTCATAGGTTTTATTGGTTTCTGCATCCAGCACTTCTACACCGGTAGCCTTCTTTGTGTTCTTATCATAAATAAGTTTGGTAACAATGCTCCAGGGGCGAACGGTTAAATTGCCGGTGGCCAATGCTGCCGGCAGCGTTGAAGATTGTGTACTGAAATAACCGCCAAAAGGACAACCTTCCCAGCAACGGTTCCTGAACTGGCATTGGGTTCTGCCAGGTATGGCCTTCGTAAGATTGGCCACGCGGCCAATAAACATACGGCGTTGATTTTTGTAGGCATCTTTTATTCTTGCTGCTACATCTTTTTCTACGCAGTTCAATTCCATGGGAGGTAAAAAATGACCGTCCGGTAGATGCGGCAGACCTTCTGCGGATCCGCTGATGCCGGCAAATTTTTCTGCATATTCATACCAGGGTGCAAGATCTTTATAACGGATGGGCCAGTCAACTGCAACACCATCTTTTTCGTTGGCTTCAAAATCGATATCACTTAAACGATAGCTCTGCCTACCCCATAATAAAGAGCGGCCACCCATCTGGTAACTGCGCCACCATGCAAACGGTTTTTCCTGTACGTAGGGAGATTCTTTTTCATTTACCCAGGAATCTACTATAGCTTCCTGTGCCGCCGTGCCATACATGGCCCAATCTCTTGAGATAACCGGATTGTCTTTTTTATACTGAAGGGTAGCTTTACCACGGTGTGTAAAATCCCAGGGATCTTTTGTGGCGGATACGTAGTCTTTGATATGTTCATGTGGACGGCCACGCTCCAGCATCAGTACTTTCAGACCCTTTTCCGTTAACTCCTTGGCTGCCCATCCCCCACTGATACCCGATCCTATTACAATGGCATCATACGTATTTTGCGCAACAGCTTTATTATTTATTTGCAGTGAATCTCCGGGCATTGATAATTGTTTTGAGGGAAAAATTGGTTACAGCCATGGAACAGCATTGAAACATGACATTGTAAATATATATTTTCTCCGCTGGTTTGTGCACCCGGTCTTTCCAATTTTTGTGGCAGCCGGCTGCGTCCGGCCGCAGTATTCACAATGCACCCGGGTTTATTTCTCTTCCTCTTTTATCATTAAATCATTATTTTTATCAAAACAGGCCTCCAAGCCTTATTATCCTTTTTACCTACACCATATGATACGATATTCACGGCAACGCAGAATGCTTGTAGCTGTAGACTGCATTATTTTTGGATACGACGGACAGGAATTGAAACTACTGGTCATAAAAAGAAGCTTTGAACCCGAAATGGGAAAGTGGAGCCTCATGGGTGGCTTTGTACACTCCGATGAGAGTTCAGAGAATGCCGCCTTCAGGGTGTTGAAACAATTGACTGGACTTGAAAATGTATATATGGAGCAATTGTATGCATTTACCCACCCGGACCGCGACCCGCTGGAAAGAACCATCTCCATTGCTTATTTCAGCCTGATAGACATTAACCAGTACGAAAAACAAATCAGCAACGAGTATCACCCCGAATGGTTCCCGATAAAAAAAATTCCTTCACTGGTATTTGACCACGAGAATATGGTTAGAATGGCCAAAGAAAAACTGCGGTACAAAGCCAACCACCACCCCGTATTGTTTGAACTGCTGGCGGAGAAATTTACCCTGCCCCAGTTACACAATCTCTACGAAAAAGTATATGAAACCATTATTGACAAACGGAATTTCAGCCGCAAAATTTTATCGTCGGGCTTACTGGTAAGACAAAAACAAAAAGAAAAGGGCTTTTCAAAAAGAGGCGCCTACTATTATAAAATTGACAAACGCACCTACCAGCATAAGTTTGACGCATTCCTCAATTTTGTTCCACCGCAGGACGGCAAAACCAACCCCGGTACTGTTTGATGAACACTTACTTTAAAAATACCACCCGCAGCTGGATGAATAATTAGCCGTTGTTGTTGGTATATACATATACTTTGCAACCACCAGCACCAACCCCATTAAAGATTACCTTCAAAGGAGAAAAAAACCAGCAAATCCGGAAAAATAATTTCACCTTCAGGAAGCATTGCTGATTTACTATTCCTTATAAATACCAGTTTATGGAAAATAAAAGAAGGCAATTACTGAAATTAGGCAGTATGGGGTTTTTAAGTCTTGCCGGCAGGCCATCCCTGCCAGCGCTTCCCTTCCTCTCACAGCAAATTGACGGCGCGGCAAAGCAGGGTCTTCTTTCTGATAATTCTTCCAGTATGAATAAAGAGCCACTGCACCAGGATACACTCAATATCATCGGGCCCTATGGTGCATGGGCCAGTTCACTGCGTGCAGACAAACTACCCTCCTTTTCTTTCAGGAAAAAAGAATGGCCCCGGCTGGATGCCTGGAAAAAAGCCGCGAAAGATCGCGCCACCGAACGCATGGCCGTTCCGGCCATGGGTGCTGCACCAAAGGCTGAGGTGCTGAAGCATTACGAATACGATGGCCTGCATATAGAAGCGCTGAGCTGGCAATTGCCCTATGGCAGGCGCACGGAAGCTCTTCTGTTAAAACCACTGCATGCAACGGGACCCCTTCCGGCCATACTGGCTTTTCATGATCATGGGGGCAACAAATACTTCGGTACAAAAAAAATTACCCGCACTGCTGACCGGCAACACCCCATGATGAAAGCGCACCAGCAGGAATACTATGAAGGCCATGCATGGGCCAATGAAATCGCCAAACTGGGCTACGTGGTGATGGTAGCAGATGCTTTTACTTTTGCCAGCAGAAGAGTGATGCTGCAGGATGTACCTGAGGAACTGCGGCAGGGATTACAGGATGATACCGACAGCCCGGAGGCCGTTGCCGCCTATAATAAATGGGCGGGCGAGCACGAACATATCATGGCAAAATCTTTGTTCAGCGCCGGCACTACCTGGCCCGGTGTGTTCTTTGCAGAAGACCGTATTGCGCTGGATATTTTATGTGCCCGTCAGGACGTAGATACCAAACGCATTGGCTGTGCCGGTTTATCGGGTGGCGGATTGCGCACGGTATTTATGGCCGGACTGGATGACAGGATTAAATGCGCGGTTTGCGTGGGCTTTATGACTACCTGGAAAGATTTTGTACTGCATAAATCATATACACATACCTGGATGGTGTACGTACCGCTGTTGCCCAATGAACTGGAGTTTCCTGAAATACTGGGCCTGCGTGTTCCGCTTGCTACCCTTGTATTAAATGATGAAGAAGATGCCCTGTACACGCTGGAAGAAATGAAAGCAGCAGATAAAATTTTACAGGACGTATATGAAAAGGCCGGCGCAACAGATCATTATAAATGTTCTTATTACCCCGGGCCGCACAAGTTTGATGCAAAAATGCAGGCAGAAGCTTTTGCATGGTTTGACCAATGGTTGAAGCCTTAGTGATACAACATTGCACTGATCATAAAATAAACCACAATGAAAACCAACCGCAGGAATTTTTTAAAATTATCAGGCTTTACCGGCATTGGTATTGCCGGTGCAGGTGTACTGAGCAGTCAGTCAGCAGCAGCATTCAGTTTCCAGGAATTGAATCCCGCACATTTTAATATGTGTGGGTTTGCGGCGCCCAAACTGGAGACCGTACGGATCGGATTCATAGGACTGGGCAACCGTGGACCCGGCGCCGTAGAACGCATGAAACATATTGAAGGAACTGATATAAAAGCACTGTGCGATATAAGGCCGGAAAAAGTAAACGCAGTAAAAAAATCGCTGGAAGGCTCCATTCACCAACCCGATATTTATACTGGCAAAGAAGATGAATGGAAAAAAATGTGCGGGCGCAAAGATATTGACCTGATATATATTGCCACGCCATGGGCGCTCCATACGCCCATGGCCGTATATGCCATGAACCAGGGAAAGCATGTATGTGTAGAAGTACCTGCCGCCAAAACCATTGCAGAGTGCTGGCAGCTGGTTACCACCTCTGAGCGCACCCGCAGGCATTGCATTATACTTGAAAATTGCTGCTACGATTTTTTTGAGCTGCTAACGCTGAACATGAACCGCCAGGGCCTGTTCGGTGAAATAGTGCATGGCGAAGGCGCTTATATCCATACCCTGCTGGACAGCAATTTTGGCAAAACACAATACTATGATATGTGGCGGCTGAAAGAAAACATGCGCAATGGCAATCTATACCCCACACACGGGCTGGGTCCGGTAGCACAAGCCATGAATATTAACCGGGGCGATAAAATGGATTTCCTGGTAGCTGTTTCCAGTAATGATTTTCAAATGGCAGCGGAAGCAAAAAAACTGGCAGCCACAGATAATTTCTTTGCACCCTATGCAGGTAAAAAATTCCGGGGCAATATGAATACTACTACCATCCGCACCAGTAAAGGGCGTACCATTATGCTGCAGCACGATGTAACTTCCCCCAATGTATACTCACGCATCCATAAAATCAGCGGCACCAAAGGATCTTGTTTAAAATATCCGCCGCCGGGAAGAATTGCCTTTGGGCATGAGGACTGGGTAGACGAAGCCGCCTTCAAAAAACTGGAAGAACAATACAGTCCGGCCATTGTAAAAAAAGTAGGCGAAATGGCGAAACAGGTAGGCGGCCATGGCGGCATGGATTTTCTAATGGACTGGCGCACCATTGATTGCCTCCGCAACGGATTGCCGGTAGATATGGATGTATATGATGCCGCACTCTGGAGTTCCATTGCACCTTTAAGTGAATGGTCGGTAGCCAACCGTTCCAATTCCATTACAGTACCAGATTTTACTTCCGGCTCCTGGAAAACCAATCAGCCCGTTGATATTTCACTTGAAAAAGGCGGCACTACAAAAGTAAAAAGCTAACCATCTTCAACTGCTAACGCGCGATACATGAACATTCACATCAATAAAAACGCCGCTGCTTTAGGTAAGGCTGCCGGTGCTGAAGCTGCCAGGCTGATCCGTAAAGTCATTACAGAAAACGGCGCAGCCAATATCATACTGGCCACAGGCGCCAGCCAGTTTGCTACGCTGGAGCAGCTGGTGCTGGAAAAAGACATTGCGTGGAATAAGGTAACCATGTTCCACCTGGACGAATACATTGGGCTGCCGGTTACGCACCCTGCCAGCTTCAGAAAATACCTGCAGGAAAGATTTCTGTCAAAAGTGCCGGACTTGCAGGCAGTCTTTTTGATCAACGGAGAAAAAGATGCAGCAGCCGAATGCAGCCGGTTGGGCAATGCAATAATAACACACCCGGTTGATGTAGCGTTGGTAGGTATCGGCGAAAACGGCCACCTGGCTTTTAACGATCCCCCTGCGGATTTTGACACCATGCAACCTTATACCGTTGTGTCGCTGGACGAAGACTGCCGGAAACAGCAATTGGGAGAAGGGTGGTTTGGTTCACTGGAAGAAGTACCCCCACAGGCCATCAGTATGTCTGTACAGCAGATAATGCAGTCAAAACATATTATCTGTTCAGTGCCTGACAGCCGGAAAGCGGTGGCAGTAAAAAATACGGTGATGCTGCCCGTTAGTAATTTGTACCCGGCAAGCATCCTGCAAAAACACTCCGCCTGCGAACTATACCTGGATAGCGCCGCAGCGGCACTTTTAACCTGAGCCTGCTTCGTGCCGCCTCACTATCTTTGACAAAATAATCAACCATGATAGCATTTCTGGGAATGGGGCTGCTGGGCAGCAATTTTGTAAAAGCTTTTTTAAAAAAAGGTGAGCAGGTACATGTATGGAACAGAACAGGCGCCAGGGCCACCGCACTTGAAGCTGCTGGTGCAAAGGCATTCAGCGGGGCAGCGGATGCTGTAAAAGGCGCAACGCGGATACACCTTACACTTGCGGAAGATAACTCAGTGGATGAAACGCTGGAAAAAGCTGCTGCTGGTCTTACACCCGGTGTTATCATAATAGATCATACCACTATCGCTGCTTCGGGTGTTGCGCAAAGAACACAGTACTGGAAAACACGCGGGTTTAATTATATCCATGCGCCGGTATTTATGGGCCCTGCCAATGCACTGGAGAGCAGCGGCTATATGCTGGTATCGGGCGACCAGGAGATCATTCAACAAATAACACCGGCCCTGTCTGCCATGACGGGTAAATTACTTAACCTGGGCACCGAACCCAACAGGGCTGCGGGCATGAAACTCAGTGGCAACCTTATCCTGCTGGCGCTCACCGCAGGTATATCAGATATGCTGGCACTGGCAAAATCGCTGGAGATTCCTGTTTCCGAGATTGAAGCCTTGCTGGCTTCATGGAATCCGGGCACTTCATTGCCGGCAAGATTAAAAAAAATAGCCAGCAACCAGTTTTCGGCTCCCTCATGGGAGTTGAATATGGCCCGCAAAGATGCCGGGCTGATGATAAAGGAAGCTGAAAACAAAAACACCCGGTTAACCATTATTCCGTCCATTGCAGCTGAAATGGATCGCTGGATAAGCAAAGGGCATGGGCATGAGGACTGGACAATAATTGCAAAGGACAATTTATAGCCTGTGCATCAACGTGAAAAGGTTTTGCTGTACCGGAGCTGCAAGACAAATGCTGCCCTGTAGTGAACAAGGGCAGCATTTATCACCGGTCAATAATCTTTCTGCCATATAGCTGTATATAGTCAGCGGAATATATTCTTCGTTAAAATCAGCCACTCAGCAGTTCACGGTTACTTTCAGGAAGGTAGCAGGAATAGAAGTGTTGCTGCTGCTGCCACTTGTATTCTGGCTCTCAAACAATGCTTTCAATTCCTGCTCCAGCTCCCAAGCCTTACCATTTGTTTCTGCGGCTTCAAAAGCATTCATGGTGGGACCATAGTAATTTCTAAAAGTATGCACCAGTGCTGCCGGTGATTGAGTGGTATTAAAGGTGAAACTGTCACGGCTAAATGACACCGCTTCTTTGGCCACGCCGGCATTTACAAATCGATCTGTTACATGGGTTTCAACACCCCATAACATAGGACTGACAAATCCTTCCGGCGGTGGCGGTGTATAGGCTGAACTGATCTTTAGAATCTGCGCTACCAGGGTAGGATCTCCCGGTATCCAGTTGCCCATAACAATTCTGCCACCAGCACGGGTAACACGCACCATTTCTTTTGCTACCTCCAATGGTTTTGGCGCGAACATGGCACCAAAAATACTTACCACCAGGTCAAAACTACCATCGTTCAGATCCGTCAGACTGACGGCATCTCCTTCCCGAAAGCTGCAATTGCTCAGCCCTTCCGCTTTTGCCCGCCTGTTGCCTGCGGCCACCAGATTGCCGGCAATATCAACGCCCAGCACCTGCGCACCCAGCTTTGCTGCGGGTATGGCCGTGGTGCCATCGCCGCAACCAAGATCAAGTACCTGTAACCCCGGGGTAACCCCCAGCTGCGCTATCAATGCGGTGCCACTCTCCCGCATGCTTTCTGCAATTCGGGTGAAATCACCTTTCTCCCACAATGCTTTGTTTGGATTCATACTGTTTCATTTTTTAGTTTGATAAATTTCTACATTTATAATTGATGCTGTTTTTTGCCCGGTCTTTTAGTTCCCAGTTTCAATATTCCGTTCCATTTCCGCTGTAAGTTTCCGTCCAACACGTATAATGATGTCCACAGTTTCTTTGATATCCTTTTCAGTTGTCCGGAAATTAACGATACAGCTCCGAAGGCAATACTTATCCACTACAAGGGCGTTCGATAAAAATACTTCTCCTTCTTTCTGTAATGCATTCAGCAGCGATTCATTTAATGTATTCAATGCGGTGTTTGAATACGCTCCTCCAGGGCGGTACCTCAGTGTTGTAATGCTCAGGTGTTGGCTGATGGCCTCCAGCTCCGGATGCTGATCGGCCAGCTGAAAAAGCAATACCGACAGTGCTATATCCTTTTTAATCATTTCTATGTAACCGCGTCTTCCGGCCTGCTGCATGATCATCCAAACTTTTAATGCCCTGAATCCCCTGGAATTCTGAAAACCATATTCATAGAAGTTACGTGCAATGGCGCCCTCTCCGTTGCTGAAATTATAGTAAACCGGATGCGAGCTGTAGGTTTGTATCAAATGGTTGGGATCACGCAGCAGCGTGCATCCTGCTTCCAGCGGGGCATACAGCCATTTGTGCGGATCAAGCGCAATAGAGTCAGCTTCGTTAATTCCTTCAAACACCACTTTTAATTCCGGCACCACGGCCGCCGGTATACCATAGGCGCCATCTACATGAAACCAGCAGTCGTATCGCTTACATATTCCGGCAATCGCCTGCAGATCATCCACTGCGCCAGTACTAACATCACCGGCGGTACCAATAATGATAATGGGTTGCAGGCCAATATTTTTATCTGCTGCTATGGTCTGTTCCAATATGCCGATGTCCATACGGTTGGCACTGTCTGCCGGTATCCACCGTATGGCATTGCTGCCTATGCCAGACAGAGCAGCGGCTTTTTCAATCCAGGTATGTGTGGTCTTACAACAATATACCAATGGTTTATCCAATGCAATGGATATTCCATCATTTTTAATACCTGGCAATTTTTGCGCAAGCGCCGCAAAAAAGGCAGTAAAATTGGCCATATTACCACCGCTTACTAAAACGCCGTCAAAACAAGCAGGCACACCAATGAATGCTCCCAGCCATTTAATCACCTGTTTTTCAATTTCTGTAGCCACGGGGCTGAGTACCTGGGCGCCCACATTTGGGTTCACTGATGCTGCCAGCAAGTCGGCCAGGCCCCCGATAGGTGCCGCAGAAGAGGTAATATAGCCCATGAACTTTGGGTGGCCGTTGAACAATGAATGATTAAATAAAAGATCGGTTGCGGTACTGATAATATCATTTACATCCCTGCCCTCTTCCGGCATAGATGACTGGCCAATTTTTACCGACAGCTCCAGCGAAGATAATTTGGTGGTAACCGGCTTTTGCCGGATGGTATCCAGGAAGTCTGCGATTTTGTCAACCAGTTGGTAGCCCGCTTTTTTAAATGCTGCGCCATCCATTTCTACCTGTGCTTTTCGTGCCGCTTCCATTTTACAATTTTTACTGCTGTAATATTAACTGCTAAAATTTGCAGGCTGATGACTGACAAGTCCAATCATGCGCCTTAAAAGTCCATCTTTGGGATGGAAGCAATTTTGCAAACCTAAAACCCGGCACAATAACACAAAGAATCAATACCCTGACAGGATTTTATTTAAAGTGCGACGCAGTACATCATCCGGGAGATTTCAGGAACAATTCGTAAATTTATTCATCATGGTAAATTTTTTAGAACGCGTACTGCAGCACCCCCAATATTACCGGCAGTTCAATTGCGGGGAAACATTGATTACCGCCTTTAACTGTCCCATGGAAGCACGCCTTATGAAAACGCGTTTTGCCGACCTGTGGACGCAGTACAACTGTTTATTTTATGTAATTGACGGCCAGAAAATCTGGCACACTGCCAGGGGTGCTTATGACATTCAAAAAGACAGCTGTGTATTTGTAAGAAAAGGCGGTTTTATACTGGAGCAGTTAATGGACAGGGGGTTTTGCGTAATGCTGTTTTTTATACCCGACGATTTCATCTGCCACACCCTGCAAAGCAAATCAACACCATTGCAGCAGTACCAGCAGCAATACGACCCGGTAATGCTGCTGCAATGCAGTGAAACACTAAAAACATTTTTTCTGTCCATGTCTTCTTATTTCGCAGAAACAAAAGACCCGGACCAGGCGCTGCTTGAATTGAAGTTTAAGGAATTGGTACTGAATATTGCCGACAATCCTTTAAACAGGGAACTGCTGTCTTATTTCTGTTCTTTGATGCACGAACCGCAGTCAATTTTGCTGAACCGGGTAATGGAAGACAATTTCTGTTACAACCTGAAGCTTGAAGTATATGCCCAGTTAAGCAACCGCAGCTTATCTGCTTTTAAAAGAGATTTTGAAAAATACTTTCATAGCAGCCCCGGTAAATGGTTATTGGAAAAAAGGCTGCGGCACGCCATGCACTTAATCAATCACCAGCATAAGACAGTAAGCGAAGCCGCCTTTGAAAGCGGGTTTCAGAGCCCCTCTCATTTCAGCCGTGTTTTTAAAGCAAGGTTTGGTAAGGCACCTGCTGTGTTGAAAAAGAACAACACAGGACTGATGGCAACATAAGCTTACAACAGCTCTTGTTCCATGCCATAATGCAGCCCAAATTTTGCAATGCCATTTTATTGTAAATATTCTTTGATGAACTTTTCCTTTACCTGGTACACTTCTCTCTCCCAGGTTTCTTTGTACCGCAGCTGCGTAAGATGATGGGCGCGGTAAGGAACAGGCAGCATTATTTTTTTACCAGCCGCCTGGTTAATTGCCGCATAAATGCCGGTAGACGGACAGGTAATATCTATCAATCCAATTTCTGCCACCACGATGGCTTTTGTGTTTTTCAGTATATGCGCCACATCAAAATAAGGCAGTACGTCCAGCATTTTCTGCTGATCGTTTTTTGATTGAAACGGATCGGGCCATCCGCCTCTGCTTCCGGAGAGGCCAGCCCCCCAATCGCACATAGCAGGAACGGTTGCTACCACAGCGCCTACTCTTTCATCAAGCCCTGCAGCTACCAATGCCTGTCCCCCACCCTGGCTTTCGCCCAATACCAGTATCCGTTTACGGTCCCATTCGGGTTGTTTGCAAAGAAAATCAAGTGCCCGGATAAGTCTCAAATACATTCCCCTGAAATAAAACCCTGATTTGGTTTCAACACCCTGTGTGGCGTAGCCTTTCAGTACCGTGTTTTCAAGGCTGTCATAATACTGTTCAGGCTGTCCGTTTAACATACCGTGTGCATTGATGTCCATGCTGAGAGCCCCCTTACCCATCATTGCAAACCGCAGCGCATTACCGGGTTCAGAACGGCACCACGATCCCTTCACCCCTGCTGCATGTACATACAGTACAACAGGAAGCGATCCTCTTTGTGCGTTTACCGGTTTTGCAAAATAACCGCGTACGGGCGCATTGCCGGTGCAGTTGATCTCGGTATCGAAGCAGCTGAATCCTGTTGCCGTTTTTTCTACTGCCTGGTTTTTAACCGCCATGGGCAAAGCCCTCAATTGCTTTTTCTCATTTGTCCAGAATGCCTCAAAATCATCCGGCCGGCGTGTAGAAGGCTGGTAGCTTTCCGGTGCTGCCACCAGGCCAATACTGGCTGTATCGGTGGCAGAAAGCACTTCAAAAATATAAGATACAGGTGCGTTAACCAGCTCTTTAAAAATAACCTGCCCCGCGCCCTTGTACCGAATTCTCTGCGACAATAGCGTTGCCGTATAATTTTTTCTCACTTTAATGGTCAGCGAATCTGTACCGGCTGCTGCACCGGCAATAGCCAGTACTACCGTATCACCCAGCCGGTAAATGCCGGTCTCATTGGACTGCTGTAGTAGTAGCTGCTGGCCATGCGCCATCGCATTGAAAAGAAACAGCAGCGGAAGAAAAAGCATTGCATATCTCATATATAGCTATTAAGGAAATTGGTGGTTACTGTTTGCCCCGGCAAATATAGGATTACGTTTAATATGCAGCAGGAAAGCTCCCTGGCTTCTCAGCGCTCCCGCATGTGCGCGACGCGTTTGAAACGGTCAACCAAAAGAATTTAACCGAACAACAATGTATCTTTATAACCAATAGCATGCAGCATGATACCAGATAAGTCAGCAGCCTCCCATGATCCATTGCTAAGTTACTTTGACCGCTTTATTCCTTTAAACAAAGCGGAAAAGGACCTGGTGATTGAAATGTTTCATTTCCGCCTGTTCAGGAAACGGCAATATCTGCTGCAGGAAGGGAATACCTGTACTCAATTTAATTTTGTGGTGAGGGGATGCCTGCGCGCCTATAAAATTGATGAGAAAGGGAATATCTATATCCTGCAGTTTGCTGCTGAAAACAACTGGATCAATGATCTGGGGAGTTTTCATGAGATAAGCCCATCGGCCCTTAATATTGATGCTATGGAAGATACGGTGGTATTCCAGATAAGCCGGGACGATCTTATCTCTCTGTACATGAAAGCACCAAAATTCGATCGCATTTTCAGGGTGCTCACAGAAAATGCCTTTATTCGTCTGCAGCAGCGTTTACTGCAAAATATCAGCTCCACCGCTGAAGAACGCTATCAAAATTTCCTGGCACTTTATCCCCACCTGTCTAACCGTATTTCACAGGTACAGATAGCTGCCTACCTGGGCGTTACGCCTGAGTTTCTAAGCCGCCTTCGTAATAGCAGAAGCAAAGCAAAACCTTCAAAACCTTAAACTGGATCAAGACTATTTCTTAAACAATGTCATTGGAGCATGACTCCATTATGGCGGAGATTTGCAGTATAAATTTATCATGCACTTCAAAAAGAAATAGTTTATGACACAGCCATTAAAAGTAGCCATTATCGGCCTGGGAAATATCGGAACTGCAGTAGCTGCCAATTTTACAAAAGGCAACCGTTCTGTAATTATTGCCGACAGAAGCATTGAAAAAGCCAATGCATTGGCGCAAAAACTGGGCAGCCTGGCGCAGCCTGCATCCATCCCTGCCGCTATTCAGGACGCAGCAATAATTGTATTGGCAGTTTGGTTTGATGCCATCAAAGAACTGTTTGCTACCTACTCAACGGAATTGCAGGGGAAAATTATTGTCGATCCTTCCAATCCCATTGCACCCGACGAAAACGGTGGTTTTAAAAAGACAATTGCTAAAGATCAGTCCGCCGGCGAAATACTGTCTTCGCTGCTACCCAAAAATGCGAAGTTGGCAAAAGCATTGGGCACACTGGGTGTTGCTTCTCTTTCAGCTGCGGCCTTTCAGCAGCCTGTCAACGTATTGTTTTATGCAACAGATGAAACAGGTATCAATGCTGACATAGAGCAACTGATACACGATAATGGTTTTTACCCTGTGCGTGTTGGTGGTATTGACCAGTCTATCCGCATCGAAGTATTTGGCGATCTGCACGAGTTTGGGGCGTTGGGAAAAACCATCACTGCTGCTGCCGCCATAGCAAGGGTATAAATTCAAATGATGAAACTGAGGCTTTAAAAATATGGTTGCTGCAAAAAAATACATGCTAACAAACTGACATATCAATTTAGGGTAAGAATATTTAAACAATGAAAACGATCCTCCTTTCTCTTCTGTGCTTTTTCTTTCTGCATGCCGGCAGCCAGGTACAAACGCCAAACTTGCTGCGGCATTTCATGCAGGCATCACCCACCCGCGCAAATGAAATCCAATACGGCAATAATCCACAGGCAGGTCATTATGCAGCTGCAGGTGATACAAAGATTTACTACGAAGTATATGGCAAAGGAAGGCCCGTAGTGGTGCTCCACGGAGGCATTTTTGGTTCCACGTATGAGATGTACCGGTTTATTGACAGTCTCTCAAAAACTTACCAGGTGATTGCGGTATCTACCCGGGGCCATGGAAAATCAGGACTTGGCAACCAGCCCATCACTTATGAGCAGAAAGCAAATGATGTAATGGCGGTGATCAATAAGGTGACCAAAGACAGTGTGCTTGTACTCGGTTTTAGCGACGGCGGCTATACAGGTTATAAACTGGCCAGCATGTACCCTAGCCGTATAAGAAAACTGGTTGCCATTGGTGCCACGGAACTGCATCCCGGTCTGCGTGATTTTAGCTTTGATGTGGCACAGGCATTGGCGCTGGACAGTGCTTACTGGAAACAACAATTGATGCTGAACCCCGAGCCGCAGCGC
>JANPGT010000385.1:0-1695 GCA_031424135.1 Chitinophagaceae bacterium | reverse complement strand
AAAAACAGGAAAAATGTAGCGATGCCTGCAAATGTGAGGGCCCACTCTACCCATGTTGCCTGGTATTTTACATATTCTGTCCTGGTATCTTGCATAGGCAGAAGAGGTGATTCCAGCGTAGGAACAATGATGAGGTAACGTTTCACCCAAAGGGCAATGACCATAAAGAAAGAAGCAATGGCAATAAGGTTGGGCGTACGGGTTTTGGGAATGGCCACTATCAGTATAGGCACAAGAATTCCGGCTACATTGGCAAACAGGAACCACCATCCGTATTTAGCAGGATTAAACAATTTCTCAAGTACTTCACTTTCCCATTTTTCTGAAGCGAACCAGCCGGTAAGGTATTCTGAAAACGTAAAGTACCCGTAACCTGCCGCCAGCACCATCATAATATAACCCAGGTAAACAAAATGTTTGTCTGTAAGATAGCTTTCCATCTTATACATTTTCCGGTATACCCACATGGCCATAATCAGTACACCGGTACCTGAATAAATGGCCGCCAGTACAAAGTAGGGGCCAAAAATAGTACTGTGCCATCCCGGGCGCAGCGTCATACCAAAAATCCACGACAGTACAGAGTGAACAATAATAGCCAGTGGGATAATCATAATAGCCATCAGGTTGGTAGAAATGCGGATATGTCTTTTCTGGCTGGCAGTACCCCGGTAACCAATAGCAAGTATTTTGTACAGCTTTTGTTTCCATTTGGGAATATTCAGTTGGGCATCGCGGTAGATGGCAAAGTCTTTAATCAATGCCAGGTAGAGAAAGATGACGCTTCCCGTAAAATAGGTCATAATGGCCAATACATCCCAGGTAATGGGCGATTGCAATCTTGGATACAGGAAGAGGTGGTGCAACCTGTCAAGCCTTCCAATGCATAATAAAATAAACATGGGACCAATGATGGTAGCAATCACCGTTATCATTTCAGCAATGCGTATGATGGGCTTACGCCATTCTACTTTTAAAATATGCAGTATTCCTGAAATAACAGCACCAGCATAACTGATCCCGATAAAGAAAATGAAATTGGCGATATAAAGTCCCCAGACCACGTTGTCGCGCATACCGGTTACTTTATGGCCTTTGGCTATCTGCAAATACAGGGCATACCCGCCCACGCCTATCCATAGCAGGTAAAAAACAGACCAGCCCCAGGCCCGTTTTCCATAGGTTTCAATGGTGGGCCGCTGCAGGTTAAGTATTTCCTTCTGGTAATTATTGAGTTCCATAAAAACGATTCTTTATTGAATTGAATACAAATTGTCAGGATCCGCTTTTTTCATCCATTACATCCCTGAACCTGTCTTTCAGTTTTTCTGGCAGGTTTTCATAACCCCTTTCAACAGGAAACTGTCTGTCTTTGGGTGGCAGGTAGTATACCCTTGGTTTGGTTCCCAGCTCCTCCATAAAGCGGTAAGCAGCGCGTTCTTTTATTAACTGCGAAAAGCGTACGGTTTCATCGCCGTTAGAGACGGTGTCTTCATTTTCATCGCCAAAATAAAATACGCCATTAGGGCATGCTTCCACGCAGGGCGGCAGCAGGCCTTCCCGGGCCCTGTCCGGGCAGAAATCGCATTTTTCAACGGTGCCTACTTTACCGGGAATATTTGTTTCAGGGTTGGAAACAAGGTCTCTAATATCTGCGGGGAAGGAAGGTTCTTCCCAGTTAAATACACGCGTAGA
>JANPGT010000384.1:0-4299 GCA_031424135.1 Chitinophagaceae bacterium | reverse complement strand
GGGGGTTCCCGGGCAAAAAATATCCCGATAGTTGCCTATCGGGATATTACTTATGAGTTGGTAAACGATTGCTGCTTATTGAGCACCACCTTCTGCCGGCCTTCTTTCTGAAGGACGACGGCTGCCTGCACCCTGGGGCCTTCTACCACCACGTGGATTAGAACGGCGGTTCTCTTCCTGGCGTTTCAGGATCTGGGCTTCATGCTCTTTGTGCCATACTTCAAATTTCTGCATAGCGGTTACATCATCAAACAAACCAAGACCAACACCACGCAGCAAATGTTTCAGGTACAATACACCTTTGAAAGAAAGGATGCGGCGTACAGTGTCTGTAGGTTGTGCACCTTTGTGCAGCCAATCCAAGGCACGCTGACGGTCTAACTGAATGGTGGAGGGAACTGTTAATGGATTGTACGTACCAATCTTGGAGATGAATTTACCATCTCTTGGAGCGCGGGCGTCTGCCACTACTATAAAGTAGAAAGGCCTTTTTTTAGACCCATGGCGCTGGAGTCTCATTTTTACTGGCATTTTAAATAGAAATTTAAATGCGTTAAGAAATAGGGTTATTGTCTCGTTTGCTTATAAAAGCAGGATTGCAAAATTAGCCATCCTTATTTATTTTCCAAATATAATAATTGATTGATTTATTAACATCATTTGCAGCGCTTATTTAAATAAACTTTTACAAATAACGCCTTTCATTAAAAAATCATTAATCTAGCGCCTTCCCAACCCCGGCATACGGCCCCCCATGGGCATTTTGTTCATCATTTTCATCATTTGCTTCATCTGGTCAAACTGCTTCATAAAGGCATTTACCTCGTCCATGTCTTTTCCACTGCCCTTTGCTATGCGTTTGCGGCGCGCCTGATCTATTACATCTGGATTGGCCCTTTCAAAGGGTGTCATGGAGTTTATCATAGCCTCAATGCCCTTAAAAGAGTCGTCGCTGATGTCTACATCCTTTATGGCCTTTCCTACGCCGGGTATCATGCCCATCAGGTCTTTCAGGTTACCCATTTTCTTTATCTGCGCCAGCTGTTGCTTAAAATCTTCAAAATCAAACTGGTTTTTCCTTATTTTCTTCTCCAGTTTGCGTGCCTCCACCTCATCATACTGCTCCTGCGCCTTTTCTACCAGGGAGGTGATATCACCCATACCCAGTATACGCTGGGCCATACGCTCAGGGTAAAACACGTCCAGGGTCTCCATTTTTTCACCACTGCTGATGAATTTAATGGGCTTATTCACTGTGTATTTAATAGACAGGGCCGCACCACCCCTGGTATCACCGTCCAGCTTGGTAAGCACCACGCCGCTGAAATCCAGTCTTTCATTAAAAGCTTTGGCAGTGTTTACGGCGTCCTGGCCGGTCATGGCATCCACTACAAACAGAATCTCATTGGGGTTTACCGCGGCTCTTACGTTGGCCACTTCGGTCATCATGGCCTCATCTATGGCCAGGCGGCCGGCCGTATCTATAATGAGCACGTTTTTATTCTTGCTGCGGGCTTCTTTTACCGCGTTTTGGGCAATGGAGACGGCATCTTTATTGCCTGGCTCGCTGTATACATCTACCCCTATCTGTTCACCCAAAACTTTCAGCTGTTCAATGGCCGCCGGGCGGTAAATATCCGCTGCTACCAGCATGGGCGATAAACCCTTCTTGGTCTTCAGGTAATTGGCCAGCTTGCCGCTGAAGGTGGTTTTACCGGAACCCTGGAGGCCGGCAATCAAAATAACTGCGGGATTGCCCTTGGCGTTAAACTCGCTCTCTGCGCCCCCCATCAGTTCTGCCAGCTCGTCCTTCACAATTTTGGTCATTAACTGGCCGGGACTGATGGCATTGATAACCTTTTCACCAACGGCTTTGTCTTTGATTTTATCTGTAAACTCTTTGGCTATTTTAAAGTTTACGTCCGCGTCAATCAGGGCGCGGCGTATTTCCTTGATGGTAGCGGCAATATTCAGTTCGGTAATCCTGGCCTCACCCTTCAGTTGCTTAAACGCGGATTCCAGCTTATCACTTAATGATTCAAACATGGGACAAAATTATTTTCAGTCCTTCAAACGGGTGCCTATAAGAATAATATTCACCTGAAATCAGGATTGCAAATATAGTAACGATTATAAAAAATCGGTAGATGGATTTGGGGCGGCCCTGCTGCGCAGGAATAGCTGGAACATACAGGTGTTGGAAAAGTGGCCGGTGAGGACACCGGACCACGGGGTAAAAAATTGCCGCAGGTGCATCCCCAGAGTAAATGTTGGGATGCAGCTGCGGCAAAATATATAAAGCGGCTCCCGAATTATCAGGTACCTAAATAACTGCGTAAAATTCTGCTGCGGTTGGTAGTTTTTAGTTTAGTAATGGCTTTGTCTTTAATCTGGCGTACACGCTCACGTGTTAAGCTGAAATGGTCGCCAATGTCTTCCAGGCTCATGGGATGGTCTATACCGATACCGAAGAAATAACAAATCACTTCCTTCTGCCTTTCGGTGAGTGCTTTCAATGACCGCTCAATTTCCATTTTCAGCGATTCATCGTGCTCAATATTTCTTTCTGTGCGAACTGCATTGGGGTTCTCCATCACATCGATCAGGGTACCGTCTTCTCCCTCTGAAAGCGGTGTATCCATACTTACATGACGGGCATTAATGCTGAGTGTAGAAGTTACTTCATCAATATCAAGTTTTAATAAATCGGCAATTTCATCTGCCGAAGGTTCTCTTTCAAATTCCTGTTCCAGCTGCGAAAATGCTTTCTGGATGCGGTTGGTAAGGCCTACTTTGTTCAAGGGCAAACGGACAATCCTGGACTGCTCTGCCAGTGACTGCAGGATGCTCTGCCGAATCCACCAGACCGCGTAAGAAATAAATTTAAAACCCCTTGTTTCATCAAAACGCTGCGCTGCCTTGATAAGACCAAGGTTACCTTCATTGATCAAATCCGGCAGTGAAAGTCCCTGGTTCTGGTATTGTTTTGCAACAGACACCACAAAACGCAGGTTGGCCTTGGTAAGCCGGTCAAGGGCTCCCTGGTCTCCCTGTTTAATCAATCCAGCCAGCCTTACTTCTTCTTCCGGGCTGATAAGCTCTACTTTACCAATCTCCTGCAGGTATTTCTCAAGGCTCTGAGACTCCCGGTTAGTAATAGATTTGGTAATTTTTAGTTGACGCATACTCATAGGTGGACTTTATTTAAGATGAATTTTGATTAAAAGGGTCGTATCATCTGATAACTAAACGTTAAATAGATGGTTTTCTTATCTAAAGCAGGGCTAAACAGTATAAATTCTTTATTGCATAAAAGGCGCAAATTAAGCTGGGATTAAAGCAATTTTAATGTACAAACAACTGATTATCAAATCAAGTTGAAACATTTCAGCATTATCTAAGGGTAAAGCCCTAACATAAATTCAAAAACTAAAATTTTGCTGCGTTCAATAATTTTCTATTATTGCATCATTGGAAATACTTAGACCAATGATTGCGAGATGAGTAAAAAACAACTATTCACGTTAGAATACCCTGTAAGATGTTCCCCATCTATCCTATATGAATTTTTGAGCACCCCCGCGGGCCTGCAGGAATGGTTTGCAGACAAGGTGGACGAACGCGATAATATATTCAGTTTTTCATGGAATGGTTCCGTAGAAAAAGCAGAGATATTAGAAGGTGAAGAAGAAAAATTCGTAAAATTTCACTGGCTTACTGCGCCTAAAGAAGAATATTTTGAATTCAGGATTGAAAAGTCGGAAGTAACCAATCAGACCATCCTTATAATAAATGATTTTGCCGAGAAAAAGGAAATTAAAGACCAGAGCCAGTTGTGGGATTACCAGGTAAAAGACCTCTTTCACCGTATTGGCAACTAAGTCGTTATTGCGCTGATACATTGCTGAAAAAACTGCAACAGCGCCGGTTCAGCACCGGCCCAGTGTTCAAAAGGAAGTTTATAACTGATTTTCAGAAAAGATGCCTGTTCCGGTACCATATACCCTATGGACTGTACTTTTTCAGGCTGCCAGAAGTTTTTACCATCCAGGTTAAAACTGAATTCACTTCCTGCATCAGACAAATAAATACCCTCTAATTTTTTTGCGGCTATAGCAGTGCTTACCGCCTGCTGGTATTGCAACCTGAATTTTCCTTTCAGGTGCAGCGTAACGCTGAAATAATGCCCCCACCAGAAAAAACTGCGTATCGCAAACACATCTTCTTTTGAAAACACCCTGGGGTAATCCAGTACCACGTAGGGTAAAGACTCATACTGTTCTCCCCTGGAGATTTTTG
>JANPGT010000383.1:0-1610 GCA_031424135.1 Chitinophagaceae bacterium | reverse complement strand
AACTAAGAACTAAAAACTACGAACTATTTCTTACCAAACATTCCTCGGGCACCAGTCGCCGTATTTATTGCCCAGCAAAAAGCCCAGCACTATTTCATGGGTACCCTTCGTAATGGTATTCAGGGCAGATGTAGTGTAGTCGTATGAATAACTTACATTAAAAGTATTGGATACATTGACTCCTGCCATGGCGTTAAATCCATCTTTTAACCGGTAACCAACGCCTGCCCACAGCAGGTCGCGGTACTGGAATTTTGTATTAATATCCAGCTGTGCCGGCGTGGGCTGCACGTATTTCAGCATTACACTTGGTATCATGGAAATATCTTCATTGACCAGGAAACGGTAACCTGCAGTGGCAAACAGGTGGGGTACCAGTTTGCCGGTTTCCTGCTGCACGCGGTTGTCTGAAAAATATATTTTCTGTGGAATGATTTGCTGTGCCGAGACCCCAATAAAATAATCGGCTGAGTACACCCAGATGCCGGCGCCGAAATCGGGTTTCAGGCTGTTAATTTCTCCGGAACTGTATACTGCAGGATCGATGGGATTGGCAGCCCCAAAATCAAGTTTACTGCGGTTGAGCGAAATATTCCGCACCCCTGCTTCAAAGCCCGCTGCAATACTTGTTTGTGCGCTGATGCCAATATGGTAGGCATAACTTACATAACCCGCAAAACGGTTCAGCGGACCAGTCCGGTCATTAAGAATTTTCAGTCCAATACCGTGGTGCGGCTGTGCAGCCTGGTAATCCTGCAGAAAATTTCTGCCGCGTGGGTTTTCACCAGGCATATCAAATGAGGTGGGCGTAGTACGGTCGTCTTTTTTGCCAAGTGGCTTGTGGATGGTTAAATAAGTAGTCACCGGTGCATCCTGCAATCCTACCCACTGGTGCCGGTGGCTGATTTTTACATCCGTATAATTTTCTATACCTGTAATGGCCGGGTTAAGTATATAATTATTAATCAGGTACTGTGTGTACTGGGGCTGCTGCTGGGCAGTAGCGGCTTTCAGCACCAGCACTGAACACAGGATCATGCATAATTTTCTCATCGCTGCAACTGTTTTCATTTTTATCTCAGTATGGTTACAGAACCGTTTATCCGGGTACGGCCATTTTTAGGATCAATCATCCAGTAATAAGTACCTACCGGTAATGGCTGACCGTTTACCCTGCCATCCCAGCTTTTTGTATAGCCGGTAGAATGAAATACCACCTGCCCGTACCGGTTGTACACCTCCACGGTGCAATCCGGGTAAGAATCAAGGTACAGAATTAACCAGGTGTCATTGATGCCATCTCCGTTGGGCGAAAAAGCATTGGGTACTTTAATCTGTTTCAGAATTTTCACCATTACATCATCGGTGCCTTTGCAGCCATTGGCCGTGCTTACCCGCAAAGTGTAGGCAATATCCAGCGGAGCTGTTACTTTCGGCCGCGCAATGGATGGATTGTCAAGAAATGTGGCTGGCGTCCAGCTATAGACAGGATTGTTACCCGTTGCGCTGCCTTCCAGCACCACAAAGCCTCCTTCCAGTAAAAATTTATCAGGACCTGCATTTACTACCGGCATGGGATAAACGGTGATGGACCTGCTGGTATCTGCTGT
>JANPGT010000382.1:0-2148 GCA_031424135.1 Chitinophagaceae bacterium | reverse complement strand
TATATACCCAAAGACTTTTAAGAACAGCATGCACGCAATCCTGTATGTTATCTGCACTACTGCAGTATCAGCTGTGCATCAAATACCTTTTCAAAATTTTTTTTCAATTTTTCTTTTACTTCTGAAATCACTACCTCCCTGTTCAATTCTTTGCTGAGTGAAGTCACCTGCTTGTTTTGTATACCACACGGGATGATATAGTCAAAATAATCCAGGTTGGTATTCACATTAAATGCAAATCCGTGCATGGTTATCCAACGGCTGCAACGCACCCCTATAGCACAGATTTTACGCGCTTTGCCGGGTATACCGGGTTCCAGCCAGACGCCGGTTTCCCCTGCGGATCTTTCGCCTTTCAATCCGTATTCAGCCATGGTAAGTATGATAATCTCCTCCAGGTTGCGCAGATAACGGCCAATATCAGTATAGAATTTTTCAAGATCCAGCACAGGGTAACCCACCAGCTGCTGCGGACCATGAAAAGTAATATCGCCTCCCCTGTTGGTGTAGAAAAAATCGATGCCTTTGGCAAGCCTCTCTTCCTCACTGATCAACACGTGCTCAATTTTACCGCTTTTTCCAAGCGTGTACACCGGGGGATGCTCAACCAGCAAGAAGTGATGGCGTGTGGGAATGAGTTGGGAGTCAGTAGTCAGTAGTCGGGAGTCGGGAGTCGGGCCTTGGGAGTCTGCTGTATCCCCGCTTCTGGCTACCGACTTGCGCTCCACATTGGTGCGCAGCAATGCTTCCTGGTAGTCCCAGGCGGCTTTATACCCCATCTGCCCCAAATCCTCGAAATAAACCTGCTGCATAAGCTGCAAATTTATTCTATTTTAAGCTGATTCGTGTATTACCCATGTTTGCCCGCCCCCCAATAGTATTAACCATTGCCGATTAGGTATATTTGCAAAAATTTGTAGCCATGCGCAATGAAGCTGAACAGGATGAATTACTGGAACAGGATGGCCCCGAGGAATTGTACGAGCGCCTGTCTATTAAGGTTGATAAGGGACAGGAACCGCTGCGGCTGGACAAATTTTTAACGGCGCGCATTGAAAACGCTACCCGCAACAAAATTCAAAAAGGCATAGATGCCGGCCGTGTACTGGTGAACAGCAAACAGGTGCAGGCCAATTACAAAATAAAGCCAGCAGACGAGATTGTAGTCTACAGCGACAAAGAAGCGCATGGCGAAGAAATCATCCCGGAAGACCTTCCCCTGAATATTGCCTTTGAAGACGATGATGTAATGATTATCAATAAACCCGCAGGCATGGTGGTACACCCCGGATGCGGCAATTATACCGGTACATTGTTAAACGGTGTTGCCTGGTACCTTACACAGAAGAATAAAAACATTTCAGAAGATACCCTGCCCCGTTTTGGTATGGTACACCGTATAGACAAAAACACCAGCGGCCTGATGGTGATGGCCAAAACTGACAAAGCGGTAGCCTCCCTGGCCAAACAATTCTTTGACCATACCGTGTACCGCCGCTACTATGCGCTGGTTTGGGGAGATGTGGTGGAAGATAATGGCACCGTGGTGGCCCATGTTGGACGTAACCTTAAACACCGTAAATTATTTGCAGCTTACCCCGACGGAGAGCATGGCAAAGAAGCCATCACCCACTATACCGTGCTGGAACGTTTCGGCTATGTAACATTGGTAGAATGCCGGCTGGAAACAGGACGCACCCACCAGATCCGTGTACACATGCAGTCTATAGGCCATCCACTTTTTAATGACGATACCTACGGAGGCGATACCATTGTAAAGGGAACCATATTTGCCAAATACAAACAGTTTGTTGACAACTGTTTTGCCATTTGCCGCCGCCAGGCGCTGCACGCCAAAGCCATTGGATTTATCCATCCCACCACGCGGAAAGAAGTGTTGTTTACCAGCGAACTGGCAGCAGACATGCAGGAGGTGATTGAAAAATGGCGCGGGTATGTGAAGACAAAGGGAATACCAGACCTGTAGAGATGCAATGCATTTGTAAAGACGCGATGCATCGCGTCTCTGCAAATATCATAACCCCCGGTTAAAATTAAACAGGGTAGCCGTAAAAACACCGCGTTCGCGTTTTTTGAACAGCGCATGCCAGTTGCCGTTATAGCGTATCAGTTTGGGCACCAGCAGGT
>JANPGT010000381.1:0-1799 GCA_031424135.1 Chitinophagaceae bacterium | reverse complement strand
CGGCAATCAATGCCCTGCCCTCTTTTTTCAGTAATGCTTTTATCTGTTCAATATACGCGTGCAGGTCGTGCACATGCTCCAGCACATGCCACATGGTTACTGCATCAAAACTGGCAGCGGGCAGCTGAAACAATACACCCGTATCCTCCAATGCCAGTCCGTACAAATCTGCCGCCCGCTGCCTTGTTCCGGCATCGGGTTCCAGCCCGGTAACTGCCCAGCCTGCTTTTTGCATGGCGTCTGCAAAAGCGCCGGTACCGGCGCCAATATCCAGCATACTGCCTTTTGCCATACCGGTGGTTTGCTCAACTAATCGCCGTTTTCTTTTCAGCGTTGTTTTCCGTACAAAATGATAGAGCTTATTGATAATGCCCTCATTGGTATCGGTATGAGAAATGTAATTGTCAGACTGGTAGAAGCCGGCCACCGAAAGCGCATCCGGCGCGCCCTGTGTAAACTGCAGTGTACAGGCAGCACATTGCCATATCTCAAATACATCGTGAGATACGGTATAATCTTCTGCCCGCAGCCGCTGGCTGATATTGGGTGAACTGCAAACCGGGCATGAATTTCTGGTAATAATGGCCATGGATATCTGTCTATTTTCAGTTGTTGGTGAAAACACCAACAACGGCGTCTATGGTTTAAAGTTTAAGGTGGAAGGCGCAGTGCATAGGGTCGTTCAATGTATCATCTATTGGATGTTGTTGGTGAAAACACCAACAACGGCGGAGGGCCTTTTACTTTAACAGTCCGCACTGTTCGCATATTTGACTACCGGCTGCTGACTACAGACTAACAACTTTCTCAGCGCTGTTGGCTAAGCAAAAGAACTATGAACTAAGGACCAAGCACTTGCACTTTTTGCTGGTTACCCGTAACGCCCCATTTCATACGATTGCTGTACAGGTGAAAGAACAGGACACTCAGTCCGATAGCCGCCAGTATGAGTGCATATATCCACCAGGATTCTTTCTCTACATGAACTTCATCGTTCAGCAGTTCGGTCATTTCGTAATTGGTCTTCTCCTTATCGCCCACAAGGATAGAATGCCGGGCATCTGCCCTGATGATCCGCTCTGCCTTTACGGCGGGGTAAAACTCGTACGGAGGCGGCGCCGGTTCAAAGACCACTTCACCGCCAAAATCTTTCTTAAAAACACCCACCCCCTGCCATACTGCCTCTTCACCACTGCGGATTTTATTGCGCAGGGCGGAGGCAAATTCATTGTACCACCCGATGGCTTCAAAATCAGGAATATTCTTTGTTTGCGACAAATAGCTGAAAAACTCACGGTCGGGTGCGTCTGAATATTTATCGAACCTGAATTTCAGCTGCACCGGCAATAATTGCTTATTGGCAAAATCAGACACCGCGGGAATGGTCTCTGCCACCAGTGAACCCAACCCGGGAATACTGATGCTTTTATGCTGGAAAAGATACCTGTTTAAGACTTCATACATAATCCTGGTTTTTTTCGCGCAGAGAACAAAGAGAAAATGAGGGCGCTGATAAGCCGTTTCAATCCCCAAAATCTAATAAAACGGTTAAAAACAGTAAATGAGCTATCCCCTTTCTCTGCCAGCCCTGTGCGCAGCTTCACCCATTGCAAAAGAAACGGATTTCGACTGGCTGGCAAAATTTTATAGCATTGTTTGCCTCAGTCCGGCTACCCCGGCGCAGGCGGCGGTAACAGCCGCCTCCCATTTCCGCATTTTCATATTTTTCACATTTCCACATTCCCACATTTCCACATTCTTCACATTTCCACATTGGCTATATTTGCCCCCCATGGCAA
>JANPGT010000380.1:0-4460 GCA_031424135.1 Chitinophagaceae bacterium | reverse complement strand
CAAAATGTGAACGCTTTGTGAAAGGGCAGAACGCAATGGTACATGGATTTAGTACCGTTGAAATACACAAAAGGTTTAATCAACTTAATAAATAATATTTTCAGAAATATTTGAAAATATGAAAACATTTACTAGTTTTGTTGTGTCGAAAGCGGAATGATAAAATCCCCCATCATGAATACGCTGGCATACATCATCTATCTCTTTATCACTTACCTCATCACAGTGCGCACGGGCTGGCTTTTTTACCGTAACGGACGGGTGTATATTATTACGCTGCTGAAGGGCGAGGAAAAACTGGCCGATTTCATCAACAGGATGCTGCTGACCGGTTACTACCTCCTGAACCTGGGTTATGCTGCAGTAATGATCCGGTTCTGGCAACCCATTATCAGTTTCAGCCAACTGGTGAGCAGTATTGCCAGCATGACCGGCAGAATAATGCTTAGCCTGGCATTTATTCATTTCTGTAATATGGCTGCTATCTATATTTTAAGCAAAAGAAACCAGCATTTCATCACACATACAAATCAGCATTTATGAAAACGTCTTTAAATTTCACCGCCTATCTTATCTACCTGCCTGTTGTAATTGTATTAACCTGGTATGTAGCGCATACTCTTTTCAAAAACAGCAAAATATTTATGCTGGACATCTTTAACGGGCGTGCTGAGATAGCCATCTCTACCAACAAATTGTTTGAAACCGGCTTTTACCTGCTGAACCTGGGCTTTGCGCTCAGCATTATGCAGATTGCCACTGAGATCAGCGACAGCCGCAGCATGCTTGAAATACTGAGCACCCGGATTGGCGGCTTCAGTATTTACCTGGGCATTATGCTTTTTTTTAATCTCTATCTCTTCTTTAGGGGGAAAAGGGTGGCCAAACAAAAAGCGCGGTTGGCAGAAGCAGTAAAAGTAATTGGGTAATCCCGTAAACAAGAATACCGGTCTGACTTTAGGTGCCTGCCGGTATTACAAAAGGACAATCATCACCGGTTGTCCTTTTTCATTGCTGACCAGGCAGCATAATTTTTCTGTTGCGCAGGCCGGTCCGGTTCCTTCTCCCTCAGTGCTTCGCAGGGCCGCCAACCTTCAAGCATAGTGGCCGGTAAGGATTGGTACAACTCAGTACCGGCTGTCTTCCAGGCCATCATTTCATCGCTGACCTCCTTTATTTTTTTTGCCGGGTTTCCGGCTATCAAACTACGGCGCTCAAACTGTTCATCTGCCTTTATAAAACTCAGTGCTCCCACAATACATTCATCACCCAATACCACATTGTCCATAATAACACTGTTCATGCCCACCAGGCAGTTTCTGCCAATCACTGCACCATGAATAACGGCACCGTGACCAATATGCGCACCTTCCTGCAACACTACACTTACACCCGGGAACATATGAATGGTGCAGTTCTCCTGCACATTGCAGCCGTCTGCAATAATCACCGTCCCCCAGTCGCCGCGTATGGCTGCACCCGGACCTATATATACGTTCTTCCCTATAATCACATCTCCTGTAACCGCCGCCTGCGGATGAATAAAGGAAGATGCATGTACTACAGGTATAAAATTATTGAATGCGTAAATCATGAATTGCCTGTTGTTATCCGATGTTAGAGAAGCAATACCCAATATGCAGGCTATCACTCACCCTTAAATACCGGTGCCCGCTTTTCTAAAAATGCTGCTACGCCTTCGTTATAATCATAGGTATTGGCAGCCGCAAACTGCAGCTTGTCTTCTACCCGCAGCTGTGCTTCAAAAGAATTGTGCAACGATGCATTAAGGGCCTGCTTGGTATAGGCCAGTGCCCTGGTAGGCATGCTTGCCAGTGTTGTAGCAATCTTCATTGATTCGGTGGAAAACACATCGTCTGCAAACACTTTGTACAGCATACCATATTTCTCTGCATCAGCAGCGCTTAGTTTATCGCCCAGCATCATCAATGCGGTAGCCTTCTGAAAGCCTACCAGGCGGGGTAATGTAAAAGTGCCACCGCTGTCTGGTATCAATCCCACTTTTGAAAATGCCTGTATAAATGAAGCCGAAGCCGCGGCTACTACAATATCGCAGCAGATGGCAATATTGGCACCGGCGCCTGCAGCTACGCCATTGACTGCACAAACCACCGGCTTCTCCATGTTTCTGATACGGCTTACGATAGGATTATAATGTTCGGCCAGTATGCGATCGAAACCCGGCGCCTTATCGCCCGACATTTCACTGAGATCCTGCCCGGCGCAGAATGCCCTGCCATTACCGGTAAGATAGACTGACCTGGTGTTTGCATCTGTCGTACATTCGTCCAGTATACTTTGCAGGCGCAGGGCCATAGGACCAGTAATGGCATTGAATTTTTCGGGCCTGTTCAGCGTAATGATGGCCACTCCGCCTTTTACTTCAAACAGTATATCAGTCATATAAAAAGTATTATTCCTGAATTATTGATGGCACAAACCAAAAAAACATTTTCATTATACGGCTGAATCTTTAACAACAGCACTTTGATGGCTTCTAATGGCATTTAAAATAATCAAAGGGTTCCAGGCAGTCGTTGCACTGGTACAGGGCCTTGCAGGCAGTAGAACCAAACTGGCTCACTAATCGGGTGCTGTACGAATCACAACGCGGGCATTGAACGGCTTCGGCAGCCGCAAATAAGCTAATATCACAAACGGATTGGGCAGGATGGGGTGGCGCTATCCCAAAATTCCTTAATTTTTCTTTACCCGCAGCACTCATCCAGTCGGTAGTCCATGCGGGCGACAAAACAGTAGTAACCGCTACTTTTTTAAACCCTTGTTCCAGCAAAATCATTTTTATCTGCATACTGATAACGTCCATGGCCGGGCAGCCGCTGTAAGTAGGGGTAATCAGCACCTCAATACCGTCTTCGCTGATATGCAGCTGCCGTATAATACCCAAATCTATCACAGACAAAACAGGCACTTCAGGATCTGCCACCTGTTCCAGCAGGCATAATACCTGTTCTTTCGATATGTGGGTACCTGTTACCATATTGCTCCCGGGTAAGTTCTTTGAAGGTATTGCATTTCTGCAAGTATTGCCGCCATTGCCGCGGTATGTTTTCCCTGCTTGCCACCTCCCTGCTGCCTGGTATTTTCTGGTACGGACAGGGTTGCGATTGATAGCACCTGCTGTAGCTTGTCGTAGTAAATCGGCTCTATTACTTCCAGATCAACTGCAATGCCCTGAGCGGCCAGTACCGTTTCATAAGTTGCATTAGTGACCAATTCTGCGGTATAGGGCCAGAGCTGCTGCAGCGCTTTTGTCATACGCTGATGGCTTTCACCCGTACCATCGCCCAGGCGAATGACCCATTCGGCACTCCAGCGCAGGTGATAAGTAACTTCTTTCAACGCTTTTGCTGCGATGGCGGCCAGGGTTTTATCGCTACTGTTTTGCAGGCGTTCATAAAAATAAAACTGGTAGCTGCTGAAGAAAAACTGCCGCAATACCGTTACCGCCCAGTCGCCTTTTTCCAATTCTACCAGCAAGCAGTTGCTGAACTGGTCTGCATTGCGCAGGTAGGCGAGGCTGTCTTCGGTGATTGGTTGCCCGGTTGGTTGGTTGATCAGTTGATTAGTTGATCCGTTGCCGGGTAGATCAGTTGACTGCCCGCCCGGATGACCCGTTCGGATGGGATTGATCAGTTCTGCAGCATACTGGTACAGCATTCTTGCCTGCCCTACCAGGTCCAGTGCAATATTACTGATGGCAATATCCTGCTCCAACACCGGTCCGTGTCCCGTCCATTCTGCATTGCGCTGGCCCAGGATAAGGGCGTTATCGGCAAGGTGAACGGTGTAGTGGTAGAGTAGATTTCTTATCTCAATCATTTGCTGGAATGGGGGATTAGGAATTGGGAATTGGGCTGGACGCAGTCTTCGCGTTTGCTTTGGACTTATCCAACCATGAAATATAGCCATTGATTAGCTTACATGAAGTCTCGCACATTTCTTCTCCTTTCTTTAACTCTACTTCAGAGATATAGCCTTCATCAAATGCAGTAGAAAGATGTTCCATTGTTTCTGTTACCGATCCTCTTGCGATAATAAAGAAATTTCTTGTGTCGGTGAAAGTGTGCCTGCCATATCCCTCTGCAATAGATGCTGTTACTGATCTTGATGATCGTTTTACCTGGGATATAATCATGTATTTTTCGTCTGCTGGCATTTTTTTACATAATTGTGATATAAACATCCGCAACTCTCTTGATTTCCTGTAGCAATCAAGCTCCTTATAGCCCTTATAACTATTCATATAATAAGGTTTGCATTTTATCAGCGATTTCCACGCCAATTCCCAATTCCGAATTCCCAATTCCTAAAACTACATGTGCTTCAGTTCCTCCGGCAACTCATAAAAAGTAGGATGGCGGTAGATCTTGTCGTTAGCAGGATCATAGAGGCTGGCTGCCTCTGCTGGATCGGAG
>JANPGT010000379.1:0-2539 GCA_031424135.1 Chitinophagaceae bacterium | reverse complement strand
CGCCTTTGCGGCTGTCTACCGCAATGGTATAAGCGCTGCCTCCCTGTACAATCCATCTTACGGTAACCTGTCCCAGCCCGGGTATATTACCTACTTCTATGGTGGCTGGGTTGTTTTTCTGTTCCACCGCTGCGGCGGGATTGAAATTGTCCACCGTCATGCCGGCCACTACTTTGGCGCCGGTCAATGTAATATAATCGGGTCTTTCAATTTTGTATTTGATGTCCTGGCTGGAATGCGTTGGCATCAGCCTTTTGTTACCGATAACCGCAGTCACTTCTTTTAAGCCATCTCCCAAATCATTTTCTGTAATACTGTCTATCTCCAGCTTGGGGGTATGGTAGGCATGGTAAATAGTGAATGCCATATTGCGGTGGGCATCACTTTCCAGCAGGAAGCCGGGGTGCATCCTGCCGAAATTCTTTTTAAATCCGCCAATTTCTATTTTACCGTATTGCGGGTGGTTGTATTCGTGCCAGGGCACAAATGCATCTTTGAACAGCAGGTAACGGTCAAACTGGAAAGCAGCATCTTCATTGGGGTCGCGGGTAGCGTCTTTGTTGAACATCAGGTAGGGTGTCCACAATTCGTTGGAGTAAGTGTATACGCCACGGCCGCCATAAAACCAATCCAGCTCACCGCCAAATACAGAATACAAATCTTTGTATACTACCAGGTACTTATAACCGGGAATCAGCTCTTCGCCCTTTTTGCCAATGGCATCATATACTTCTACGTCAGCTGCATTGTAGGTGCCCACATCTTCCAGTGCCCCCGGTCCGCGTAAAATCATACCGCCGGCATTGTGAAAAGATTGTGCCGCCGCAATATTGGGGTGCTTCATTACAAATTCCATCAGGGCCCTGTTTTCGGGCAAAGAGAAGGGGTATTTGTAAGCGCCATTCTGTACGTAATTGGGTTGCCAGTTCCAGCCCCAGTCGCGGTTGGGATCATATTCGTACTGTGCACCATCTTCGTTCACCTGGCCGTCGCCGTCGTTGTCAATGCCCTCGTTGCCCAGTAATTCGTAGTCGCCTTTTTCATCATTGCTAACTTCAATCATGCGGTTGGGGTTGCTGGGGTCTACGCGGTAGCGGCCATTGGGGCTTTTACGGCGCATCTGGGTAATACTGCCATCTCCGTCAAGATCATCAAAACCATCTTCGTCTACCTGGCCATCCATATCATTGTCTACCGGCACTACGCCGGACCGCGGCGAATGCGCGGTGTTGGGTTTCTTGAAAAAACTATCCCTGGCATCGGGGTTAATGCTGGGTATAATGTAAAAGATTTTATCTGCCAGTAATTCCTGTATAAATTTGGTATCGTTAAAACTTTCAGTGAGGTACCAGGCGGTATACATGGCAAATTCTGCGCCCTGCACTTCATTAGAGTGGATATTGCCATCAATATACATGGCAGGCTTTTTATCCGGCGATCCTTTTGAATAATCGGTAATGGCAATGCACCAGAGCTCGCGACCGTCGTACGATTTGCCCACAGGTTCCAGTTTGGCGAGGCCGGGATAAGCTTTTACAATTTTTTTCAGCAACTCGCCAATGCCGGCATGGTCGTTATAATGGTTCCAGCTAACAGCTACTTTGGGATTGACCGGGCTGCCGGCGGCTTTGTAGATTTGTTCACTTGTTTGTGCCTGGCACAGCAATGCGGCGCAAACAAAAAACGTGGTATGAAAAATGGTTGATATGCTGCGTTTCATAATAGTAAATTGAAAGAATGAATAAAGTCTTAAAGGCTGATGGTGATCTTTTTGCTGCCGGTGGTAGGACTGCCTGCTTCCAGCACGGCTTTGCCGGCACCTTTTATCAACCAGCTCAATTCACGTGATCCATAGCCCTCCAATGCATTCAGCAACTGAATTTTTTTGCCGCTGATCACCGACTGCCCTTTTTCCAAATCCAGCTTTACATTCACGCGTTTTACCCAGTAAGACCGCTCGCCCAGTTTGGAATGTGAGGGCAGGGCACCCCTGTTGATAACGGTAGCGGTTACCCGCGTAATGCCAGCGCCCAGCTTTTCTGTTTTCAGGTTAATGATATCCAGTTCCGGCTGGTAGGCCGATAATTGTACAATGAAGTCGGTGTGTTTTTTTACAATATCAGCTACCATTTTATACGGTGGATTTACCAGTACAAAAGGGTCAAGTCCGCCTACTTCTACCATCTGCCCGGGAAAATCGGGGTGATTGATCTTTTTCCATTCCGTCCATCCCTCTGTAATGCCCTGTTGCGCCGCCCAGCGCAGGTAATTGGCCTGCGGATCTTCCGTGGTAAAGGCCTTTTCTTTCTTAGTAGTATCTGGTTTGGTTTTAGGTACAAACCAACCGGGTGTGCTGAAACTGAAACGGCCGTAATGAAAATAACCCCAGGATAAAAAATCACCGCCTGCAGGGGTAGTCTTTGGCGCGTCTTTCATGGTGCTGTTCAGTTTGGTATACAGCTCAGCTGCCATGGCATTGGCTTTTGCATCGGGCTCCAGGTAACCGGCCACTATACGCGGGGTGGTGGTAGCCGCCACA
>JANPGT010000378.1:0-2079 GCA_031424135.1 Chitinophagaceae bacterium | reverse complement strand
CCGGTATTGATCAGGCCAAAACTGGGCGACCAGTTAAACGAACTGCCGGTAATTTTTCCCTGCAGCTGTGCAGTGTCTCCAAAACAGATCACCTGGTCGGGCCCGGCATTGGATGCAGGGTATGGAACTGTACGGATTGTAACATCATCTGCAAGGCTGCATTTGCCAATGCTGCCAATCAAATGATAGGTAGTGGTGGCAGTGGGTGTTACAGAAGGATTTTTAATGTGGTCATTACTGAAAGTGCCTGCCGGTGACCATGCATACGCCAGCGCATTGGTAACAGGGTGCAGGGTAATGGCATCTGTAAGACAAATAGTGCTGTCGGGCCCTGCATCCAGTGTTACGCGATCTACTACCCTGACCCTTACTGTGTCTGTATTAATGCAGCCGTTTTCGTTTAGTTGTACCTGGTAGACCGTTGTAGCAGTGGGGAACACCAGCGGTGTAGCGGTATTTTCGTTGATAATCCGGGCAAGCGGTGTCCAGGAGAAATTACCCAGTCCGCTGGCCCGCAGCAGCAGGGTGTCTTGTATGGGCAGGTTGCTGCAGATGAGGGTATCTTTAAAAGCAAGTGTGATCAGCGGCTTGTCTTTTACTTCAAATTGTACTGAAACTGTATCAATGCAGCCCTTATTGCTTTCAACAATCAGCTCTGCTGTTTTGATGCCTTTGGTGCTGAATTTCCAGGTGGGTGCCTGCAGGTGCGAAGTATCTGCCTGGCTGCCCTCGTCGCCAAAATTCCATCGCCAGGCGTTTACAGCGCCGTATCTTGTTTTGGTAGTGTCTGTAAACTGCAGCGGGGTGAGCAGGCAGGAGCCTGTAACCACAAAACCAGGGTAAAACCCGGGATATACTTTTGCCAGGGTAGTGGTAGAATCGAGGCATTGCCCTGCCAGTATCACTTTCAGGCTGATGGTATAGGTGCCGGTGTCAGCAAACTGGTGCTGCACCGCTCCAAACGGATCTAATGAAGTATCTGCTTTTGTGCCATCGCCATATTTCCAGATGTATACAGAACCTGCAGGATTTGTCTGTTCGTTTTTAAACGTTACAAAGAAATCGTCGCAGTAGTCATAGTCTGGTTTCAGAAAGGCGTTCAGCGGGTTACAGTCAGATATAGAAAGGTGTATGTCTTTCCGGTGTACATTGATGAGCTTACCCTGCCGGTATTCATAAATACAACTGGTTACTACATACTGCCCGGGTACGCCCGGTGCAATGCCGGAAATAATACCGGTTTTTGGGTCAATAGCAGCGCCCGGTCCCAAAGGATTTGAACCACTGAAAGGGGTTTGATAAAACAGCATGGAATAAGGCGGCGCTGCTGCAGGCTTAGGCGCCGGGCAGGTGAGACAGTTATCGCCGTTTGACTGTCCGCCGCCATTGTACGTGCTGCACAAATTGTACACCAGTGAATCGCCATCAGGGTCTGTGGCAGAAAAATCATAAGAGAAAGGCGTGCCAGCGCAGATAGCTACCGCGTCGTTACCTGAAATCACCGGGCTGGAATTATGATCAGGCAGGGGCAGTCCATCGGTGCCGGGTATATCGCAGGTATACGTAGCGCCGTAACTGCTGCTGTTACCGGAAAGATTTTCAATATTGGCTATCCGGCAGCAACGTTGAAAAGAAACGGTATAACCTTCCGGGCTGTCCGGTAGTTCTACGGTTGTTTCAAAATACCTGAGTTTGTAGCAGATATCTGTAGGCGGATTGGTAATACAGGGGTTGGAGTTGGGATCGTAAGAAATAATGGTCTGGCTGCTGAGGGGTCCTATTATTACACTGCCAAACTGGGTGTTATTGCTCCGGTTAAAAATAGTAAAGGGTTGTTCTGTTTCATTTTGTCCAACATTGTTTGCATTACAGTCAATGTACAGTTTCAGTTTTAACAGGTAGCGGGAAGTATTGGCCGCTGTACCGGGTCCCAGGTATTTATAGGAGAGTTCACCCCCACGTATATGCCTTGCAAATACGGGCAGGAAAAATAAAATTGCTATACCTGCTGTCAATAATTTTTTCAATTGAAAGATCAATCCTTGCATTTTTTTCAACTATTAAATCATGTGGAAACGG
>JANPGT010000377.1:0-2496 GCA_031424135.1 Chitinophagaceae bacterium | reverse complement strand
CTCGGGGAATGCGGTCGCCTCCCAGTATCCAGATGATGTTTGTTTTATTTTTATACCGTTTAGCCAGCCACTCTGCGTATACTGTTGCATTTTGTTCATTAAAAATTTCAGGCCCCATCCCCCATTTATCTTTAAATACTTTATCGCCCCAGGTAGGCAGCAATGCAATACTGATATTGTACGACGCTGCTTTGTCAATAATATAGTCAACGTGTGTAAAATATTTTTCATTGGGTGTGGCAGGGTCATCGTTCAGCAGCGGCAGGTCTCCATTGGCATTGGGCGCATGTATCCCATCCAGTTCTGCCAGTACCACCGCCTGTATAACGGTAAAGCCCTGTTCGCTGCGTTTTTTTAGGTAGGTGTCGGCTTCTGTGCTGTCCAGGCGGTGAAAGAGTTCCCAGCCGGTATCACCCAGCCAGAAAAAAGGCTGTCCGTCTTTCAGCAGGAAACGGTGATTGGCGCTGATGCTGAACTGCGTAAAACCGTTGCTGGTAATTACACACAAGGATAGCAGTAATACTAAATTTCGCATGATATATGTTATTGATAACAAAGTGCAATGAAGTTTTTATTTGCCCGGTAATACACAGGCTATATACCTGTGTCCCGAAGTGGGTTTCAACTTGCCACCGCCGCCGGCATTCACAATGTACTGCTTTCCATTCAGCGCATAGCCGGCAGGGGTAGCAAATGCGGCTGCCGGAGTAAATGTGACCGGCATTTGAATCGTTCTTTGCAGGACAGTTGACAGTACCAATCAGGTATCAAATTGGTTGTGTACCGCTGCCGGCTTTTTTTACAGACATCATTATTAATATATGGCAAACTATATTGGTTACATCTTAAAAGCGTACTGCTCTGTGCCGGGCGGCGTATGAGAAACTACCATGCCAGCGGTTAATCCATTATTGTAGGTTTTTTTTCCATCCATCAAAAAATTTCCCGGAGAATGTTTTCCATTTTCCGTTGTGCAAAGACCAATTACTGCTTCCATATTTACCACGTCCTGCCGTAGTTTTTGTAAGAAATTTTAAAAAGGGTGCAACTTTTTCGGCCTTAAATCTGTTTATGTTCAGGGGTGGATAAGTTAAACAGAATGAGTGTTATGCGATTTCGCAGTGAAGCAAGTTTTGTTTAGCCTTTCAACTCAATTTTTATTTTTTCATTCATCATTTTAACTAAAAGCAAAAACATGAAATCAATTAAAAGAATCGCGCTGTTAATGGCAGTAAGTATCCTCACATTAAATGTAGTTGCCCAAAAGAAAACCGACATTGTTGATGTTGCCGCAGGTTCAAAAGATCACAGTACATTAGTAGCAGCGGTAAAAGCTGCAGGATTGGTAGAGACATTGAAAGGGGCCGGGCCATTTACCGTATTTGCGCCTACTAATGAGGCGTTTGCCAAGTTGCCGGCTGGTACAGTTGAAACTTTGTTAAAGCCAGAGAACAAAGCCAAATTGGGTGGTATTCTTACCTATCATGTGGTGGCAGGTAACCTGAATGCAGCGGCGGTATTGGCGGCCATAAAAAGCGGCAATGGTTCAGTAACGCTCACAACAGTAGCAGGTGGAAAACTAACGGCCGCACTGGAAAACGGCAAGGTGGTACTTACTGATGAGAATGGTGGAAAATCAACTGTTACAGCAACAGACCTGAAAGCCAGCAACGGTGTAATACATGTAATAGATACCGTATTGCTTCCTAAGTAAAATTGTTTTAAGCGATTGCCATGTATTATGGCAGTCGCTTTTATTCAGGCTTATGTGAGTGGTTCCATAGTAGCAGGTAAATGAACAGTAAAAACACTTCCCTTACCCAGTTCGCTTTCAACGCTGATGCGGCCTTTCAGCTGACCCACCAGGTATTTGACGATACTGAGACCAAGGCCGGTCGACAGTTCGCCACCGGTGGGCCTGGCAGCCAGTTTTTGAAAACGCTGGAAAAGCAGGTGCCTGTCTTCTTTGCGGATGCCCTGTCCTTCATCGGCAAATATTATTTTTACTTCCTGCGGGTCGCCGGTAATATCCACGGTTACATTTTTACCGGGCACCGTATATTTAACCGCATTAGACAAAAGGTTTTCAATTACCTGTGCACAGCATTCCCTGTCTGAAAAAACCAGGAAATTTCTTTTGTTGCTAAAGTGCAGCGCTATGTCTTTTTTATGTGCAATGGGAATATAGCGGCTGACAATGTCGTTGGTGAGCACGTTCAGATCAAATTCCGTAATAACAAGATCCATCTTTCCTGTTTCCGAATGGCGGGCAGAAAGATAGTTCGACAACAATGATTTCATCTCCAGTGATGCATCGTGGATCATTTCAAAAATCTGCCGCTCTTCTGCGGATCCGGCGGCTACATTATTTTTGAGCAATGTTTCACTCAGCATGGTAATGGCGGAGAGTGGCAACTGCAAATCATGAGAAGCAATATCCATAAAGTGGTGCTTTTCGCGGTTCATGATTAACAGGTTCTCATTGGCTATAATCAG
>JANPGT010000376.1:0-3787 GCA_031424135.1 Chitinophagaceae bacterium | reverse complement strand
ACATGAACAACATACGTTTTCTTTTACCTTTTTTATTACTGCTTTTAAGCAATACCGTTCTATCTCAACAGAAAGATGATTGGCCATCACGGTTAAATTACATTGAAGACAATGAAAAAAGGATAATGGAACAAGGTTGTGCTGGACAAGATAGGAAGCACAGAGAATTAGTTTCAGAAGTATATGGGAAGGAATATTACTGTAGTGGTAACCTACATGCAGAAGGTCCGATTGTTTTGTTAAGTACTCAATCTTATTTAGACACTAATAACAAAAGTGGTGTTATGAAAGTGTTTGGTAGAGTTGGACATTGGAAGGTTTATTTTGACACTTCTAGACAATTACTAAGAAGCCAAGGGAATTACAGAAAAGTTAAAAGGGATGGCCATTGGACAATTTACTCTACAACCGGACAACCCAAATACGAATATGATTTTGTTGATGATATAGTAAAACAAAAAATTGAAATCGATAACGAAGGTAACCGCCAAACAATTGTGTCCCTGTCTGACGTGAGTATTTTTCTCATAAAATTTAAGACACTTCTGATTTTACTAGCAGTCATACCAATTACTTTGTTTCGAATCGGCTTCAATATTTTAACCTACAACAAAATTCATAATACAAAATACATCCCAATGCTTCAGAATTGGCAGAAAGGAGGATATATGGCGAATCTCTCCAGTACATTTATTTTTTGGTGGATTTCAACAAATCATGATTCACAGATAGTAAGAAGATATAAGAGAATAGCAAATATTATTTCACTTATCTCAGTTACATGTTTAGTAGCTGTTATGACCCTATTCATGATTTTTGGAACTCCTGATTAAGAAAATCTGCCGCTAACATCGGTTTGGCGCTAGTGGGGCAGGACGGAAGTGCAATTGGCAGTTTAGCTTTAATCGGCTTCAGCTATGGAGCGACCGTTTCTACAGAAATTCAGGTTAAAAAAGAACATCAGTTTTCAAATCAACTTCGGTAGCTGGGCGGACGGAATACTATAACCCCGCCTTCAGCAATACCCGGCCGTTGTGCGTAATTCACCCTTCGCTCAGCGTTCAAAGCAATTAGTGAAATGACAATTAAAATGAACTTCAATAAAAGAGCTCAGTGAAACTTTATTACAGACAATTACTTGCTGAGCTACGCGCCGAATATTGGCGTTCTTTAGAGAGAAAGGGGTTTAACACAAATTTACCCATAAATTGGACTCATACTTTTATTGATAAAGATCGAAGCAAATTAACAAAGCTGTATGAGAGGCTAAAAGATAGTGGTTACTTGTTGAGGGACTTAGAGTCGAAAGGCGATAGATGGATACTCCGAGTTAGCAAGATTGATATTATCTCTCCCGACAACGATTACCAAAAGGGAATACGGCTTGAACAACTTACAAACTTTTCGGGTATTGAACAATATTGCGGAAAAGTTCCAGAGACAATGGACAGAGAAGGCGACTAATGGCTTCAGTGGAGATCAAGAACAACACAACATGGGTTCAGCAAGTGGGGCGGGACGGAAGTGCAATAGTCAGCGGGGCATCATTCACCAGTGGTCATGGGGCGACCGTTATTAAAGGAAATTAGTTTAAAAGATGTTTTAATCAATAAATCAGGTTCAGTGGCCGGGCAGACGTTTTTCAAATACCCAGCCGGCATAAAGCTTCCGACGTTGTTTGTAATTTTCGTTTCCCGGTGAATCCCCAGCAGGGACAATCTAGTATACATTAACCTTAAATAAATTTCATGTCCTTAATAGCTTCGTTTTATTTGGTAGCTGCAACAAGATTAGAGGGTTTAGTGCACAATGCGGAGGTGACTGTAGAAAAGCGCCTGTTCAGCAAGAGTGTGACTGACAATTACTGGGCTTATCTTGAAAATAATGCTACTGCACTACGCCGCTTCGATGGGCCAGGATATATTTATGGTAACCTGTTAGTTTATTTCGAAGAGGAAAAAGGTATTGACCTTACGACTAACGAATATGACGCAATTGCAAAAGAACTTATTGATAAGCGGGGAAGTGCTCACTTTTTGTTTACAAACAAGCAGCGGGTTACTTTTATCAACCAGCTTGATCCTGATAAACATTCACTGGAAGAGGTTCAACAGTTCAATAAGGAGTTTTCCGAAGAGGGAGATCTGGAAACTGTAAGACTGACGCTTGAAGCAATTCAGGTTTTTCATGACAATTTAAGCAAGGTGCAAAACGACAATCAGGTTTTGCTTCTGGTTGTTGCTTAAAACTGCACACAACATTGTTTACACCAGGCAGGTCTTGACGCCCGCCCGTACAGTGAGTTCGGGTGGGCAAGAACTATGGTCATCGGGGCATTATGCAGTATCAGCTATGGTGCGACCGCTTTTGTACCAGATTAGTTTAAAATGAAGTTTTTAAAATGGTATAATTAATGCCTGATTGCTGTACTGATTTGTTCGCGAAGAAACCAACAAGGGCGAAAAGCGATATTGTGCAGCCCGGGAAGAACACCTATATCAATACATTATTCCTGCACCAGTTCAGCGGACAGCGCGCCGCGAAAATTCCGCGGTCAGGTGTCTTCACCGACCACCGGGGTCTGCAGACTGCAACGCTTTCTTCAAATAACAATTTTCCCGTTAACTAAAATTAAGTGTAGATTTATTGGCTATCCCGCCCATGAATCTGCTGCCAGTCCCGCCTGCTCACTTCTCTATTTATTCATTCGATAAAACAACGATTATGCGCCAACCACCCAAACACCGTTTCATTTTCGCCATGGGCATTGCCCTGATGGTGCTAGCCTGTAACAACCAGGCAGAAAAAAAAGACGAACCCGCCGCAGACACTGCTGCTAAAGCCAGTACGGAAACCGCTCCACCTGCTGCAAAGGAACCCGCTACAGATGCACTCACTGTAGCGCCTGGCCTGTACAAATTAAAGAGCGATTCGCTGGGCATTCAAATCATTGAAGCTACTTACAAGCCCGGTGATTCTTCTGTCCTGCATACTCACCCTGCAGATTACGCCTTGTATACCATTTCTGGCGGTACTACCGCTTTCTATGCAAAAGACGGATCCAGGATGGTGAATGAAATGAAGACCGGTTCTTTTAACATCCGGCCGGCAGATGTACACAGCGTAAAAAATATCGGCAAAACCACGGTGAAGGTCTTGCTGGTAGAAGTGCATCGCCCCATGGGCAGCGTTACAACAGATGCGTCTATGGATGCTACCAAAGCGGCTGCAAACCACTACAAAACAAAAATGGATTCGCTGGGACTGAGGATAGTGGAAGCCAGCTACAAACCAGGCGAGTCTTCAGCAATGCACAGCCATCCGGATGCCGGGGTATACGCCATCAGTGGGGGCACGGCAGCGTTTACAGAAAAAGACGGAACAAAACATACCAATGAAATGCCCACTGGTACCACAATGATTTCCGGCGCAGGAACCCACAGCGTAAAAAATGTGGGAAAGACCACCATGAAAGTGTTACTGGTGGAAGTAAACCGGCCACGGCAATAGATATAATAATACTGCTGCTGTAATTTTAAAACAGGGCCGTTGCGGGGTAGCTGCCTGGAACGGCCTTTTTTTGTTTGTCATTAGCCGGAGTTTGGGTTTCCGCCATTGTTGGTGTCTCCGCCATTGTTGGTATCTCCGCCATTGTTGGTGTCTCCGCCATTGTTGGTGTCTCCGCCATTGTTGGTATCTCCGCCATTGTTGGTGTCTCCGCCATTGTTGGTGTCTCCGCCATTGTTGGTGTTTTCACCAACAATTAAACAGCAAAGGCAATTGCCAT
>JANPGT010000375.1:0-1667 GCA_031424135.1 Chitinophagaceae bacterium | reverse complement strand
ATTGAACGTTCGCTGAAAAATTTTTTCCAGGCCGACCGTATTCTGCAACTCCGCGAACTGGCATTAAAGGAAGTGGCCAGCCAGGTAGAGCGAAAGGTGGAAACAGAAGTGCCCCGGAATGCTGCCCTGCGGCACGAACGCCTGCTGGCCTGCATTGGCAGCAATGAAAAAACTGCCAAAAACGTCATACGTAAAACAGCCCGGCTGGCCAATTATTATAACAGTAAATGGTTTTTGCTGTACGTGCAAACACCGCGGGAAGACGGTGATAAAATAGGCCTGGCGGCACAACGACACCTTATCAATAATTTTAAACTGGCTACAGAATTGGGGGCGGAAGTGATAAAAACCAGGCAATCCAATATTGCCAGGGGCATTATTGAAACTGCTGCGCAAAAAGAAATCACCACCATCTGCATCGGCAAGCCGCATCTTAACCTGTTCAATGTAATTTTACATACTTCTTCCTTTAACCAACTGTTGAATAAACTGTCAGAGGCGGATATTGATATTGTAATTCTTTCGTAAAATGAGCTTAAAACTAAAGACCAAATTGTCCATCGGGCTGATTTTTTTGTTCGTGGTGATACTGTTATTTGGCATACTGGGTATACTCAGTATTAACCGTGTTGGAAGTGATACCGCATTGGTATTGAAGAATAATCATGAGTCGTTGCTGTACTGCAATAATATGCTGAAGGCCCTGGAGACCGTCAAAATAAGAAAAGACGCCGTGCAACTGTTTGAAGAAAACCTGGTAAAGCAGGAAAACAATATCACTGAAGAGGGCGAAAAAGAAGCAACACAGGAACTGCGGAAAAATTTTGGCGAACTGGTCATAAACCCGCTTGATTCCAGCAACTACCCCGAGATCCGGCAATCGCTGATACGTATACAGGATTTGAATGAGCTGGCCATACTCCGGAAAAATGCAGCCGTGCAGCAAACCAGCAGCACTGCCAAATTCTGGCTAACGGTGATATTTACCATTCTCACGCTTATTTCCTTCACCTTTATTTTTAACCTGCCCGCTATCTTATCAAAGCCTATTCAATCGCTGGCAGATGGCATCAAGGAAATTGCCAATAAAAATTACCGAAAACGCATTTACCTGAAACAGGACGATGAATTTGGCGATCTTGCCAATGCATTTAACAGCATGGCGGAGAAACTGGATGAATATGAGAACAGCAACCTTGCCCAGATGCAGTTTGAAAAAAGCCGGATTGAAACGATCATCAACCAGATGAAGGATGGCATCCTGGGGCTTGATACTAAAAAAAACATTCTTTTCCTGAATGCAGTAGCACAGAATTTACTGGGCCTGAAACAGGCTGATATAGCCGGAAAGTATGCGCCTGATATTGCGCTGGGCAACGACCTGATGCGGACTTTATTACAGGACAATGGAGAGAAAAAAGAGCTGAAAATTTATGCGGATGGCAAAGAAAGTTATTTCAATAAAGATGTATTGAACGTCACCAGTAACGAAGCCGTTATCGGTAAAGTGATTGTACTCAGGAACATCACCCCTTTCCACGAGCTGAATGAAGCCAAAACCAATTTTATTGCAACAGTTTCGCATGAATTGAAAACACCCATCTCTTCTATTAAAATGAGCGCGCAGCTGCTGACAGACAGCCGTGTTGGCAATCTTAACCCGGAGC
>JANPGT010000374.1:0-1609 GCA_031424135.1 Chitinophagaceae bacterium | reverse complement strand
GAATTAATTTTTTCTGCAGTTGTCAATTCAGGTAGTTTAGAAAGGTTGGAATATAAGATATAGGCATTGGGTTCAGCAACGAGTAAACCAGTAGGCTCGCCATCGTCATCCCTTACAAATAACCCCTGAACGGGGTTAGGTGTTTTACTATTGATGTTTAATGCTTCTAACCCCGCCTTATTGATCCAAGCTTTTCCATAGAGGTACAAAATAAAAGCTGGTACATTTCCAGTAGCTTCATTTATTTCTTCAATGGTTGGTAATCTTTTCTCTTCAAACTGGTATTCGTTCCATCCACCCACTACCCTGACCCATTGCCCTTGTGGAGTCCTCTGCGCCTGTTCCCTGAGCATTCCCAGGGCCCTCTTTAATGTTTTCACACCATCCCAGCGGAGTTCTGCATTGTAAAACCTTCCCCCCCGGATTACATGAAGGTGACTGTCAAATAGCCCAGGAATCACGCTCTTTCCTTTTGCATCTATTACTACAGTTTTTACTCCTTTAAACTTAAGTACCTCCTTATCGCTTCCTACAGCTGCAATCTTATTTCCTTTTATAGCAACTGCTTCTGCATTCATTTGATTTTCATCAAGTGTATTTACTCTGGCATTTATAATAATCATGTCCGCTTTTTGCTGTGCGAAGCCACTTGAGAAGCACATCAGGAAAAATATATATGAAATATAATACACTTTCATTTATACGGTTATTGTAAAATATAAATAAATATTGTTTGGATTTACCAGCAACATTAATGCTTTATGACTTCCCGTGAATATTGTACCCCGATACCATATACCCCTCCATACTTCTTTATTAAATCAGTTACCGCCTGGTATGTACTTTGCCTTGCCCAGTCTCTTTGTAGTTCCAAAAGATATTGCATTGAAGAAAGTGGTTGAGCACCGGCCTGTATCATTCGTTGCACAGCCCTTTCATGGGATTCTTTTGATATGCCACCACAATCATCGGCTATAAAATAGACATCATAACCCTCGGCGATAGCTGATAAAACCGGATCAACAATACATACCTCTGTCCATAGTCCAGCAAAAACAATCTTCTTTTTTCCTTTGCCTACAATCGCCTTGTGTGCATTTATATCTTCCCAGCAATTCATATTCGTCCGGTCGATATAATTGTTGCTTGTTTTTGGAAAAAACTCTTCCAATTCAGGTATTACGGGACCGCTAAAGGATTTTTCAGCCGCTGTTGTTACAATAGTTGGAACATTGAAAATCTTTGCTGTTCCGGCAACGATACCGGTATTATCCCTGAATTCTTCTGTGTTTACACTTTTAGCAGCAAAAACCATCTGGCTTTCAATATCAACTAAAACTAAGGCATGATTGGTTGGAGTTAATAATCTCTCAGATGAATTCTGTGAAAACCCTGCAAAGTATAGAGAAGCAGCAACGAATAGTAAAAAGATTTCTTTCATAACTCTAATTTTTATTTTTTGAATTTGTATCTGCCAAAAGTAATATCTCGGATAAGCAATTTGAGTGTACAAGTAAAGGCAGATGATGTAGATATCACTAATCAGAACCATTGGTCTCCGGTAAGACTCGTGATTTTTATTTTGCTTATGATGGGTAGTAGGTTTGAG
>JANPGT010000373.1:0-1792 GCA_031424135.1 Chitinophagaceae bacterium | reverse complement strand
GCCCGCTGGCATACCAGCTGGCCGCCGGACCGTGTAAAATGCCACTGGCAAAAAAATCATCCAGCACGCCCGGGTTTACGTTACCGGTTACTGTTTTATAGGTACCGCCTGGTTTTACTGGATCTGTCAGTACATACTGTTCCTCTGTTTTCAGCTGGCCGTTTTCGTAATACAATTTCCATACCCCCTGCATGCAGTTATTTACCAGTACGCCGGCTTCTTTTAATTGCCTGTTCCTGTACCAGGTCTGCCATAATCCGGTTACCCGGTTATTGCTAAAATTACCGCTCTGCCAGGGCACATTTTTGGGGTAGTATAAAGTGTAGGGACCGTCTTTAATGGTAAGTGCTTTGTCTTTAAAGAACATCTTCAGCATCACAGTGGTATCGGGATACACCGCAAATAACATCCAGTGGTCTCCCTGCCGTATGGCTATGGCTGCATAAACGGAATTGTGCCGCTGCGTAAGGCGAAGGTTTTGACCAAGGTATTTGCGTACAGTATCCTGCTGCGCAATGCCGTTATACGCTGTTAATAACCAAAAAATGACCAGCAACGGTTTCATCATACATGAAATTAAGTAATTCCGGGCTGCGGCCAGCATCTTCAAAACCGCTGATTGCAACGCAGGAATGGCAGGGCAAAAAAGTAATGAAAATACAAAAGCATCCCGCAAGGCGGAATGCTTTTAATATATTGACAGGCAGGTATGCTTATTTAGCAGTTGCCAGTGTGTTCACTTTCTTAGCCAGCTTTCTTTTCAGGTTAGCCGCTTTGTTTTTGTGAATAATGCCTTTCTTCGCCAGTTTATCAATCATAGAAGCTACTTTAGGCAAGGCATCACCCGCTTCTTTGTTTTCTTTAACGGCCTTTAGGTCGCGGATGGCATTACGGGTTGTTTTACCATAATACTTGTTTCTCTCGCGGCGCTTGGTTGCCTGGCGCACATCTTTTTGCGTAGCTTTATGATTAGCCATGTGTTCTAAAAATTTAGGACGGCAAAGGTAGGGGAATAGCGGTAAAAAAGGAACATTATACCGGAAAATTTGGAAAAAATATCAAATGCCCTGAAATCCTGCCTTCTCAACCCCATTCCAGGCCTTATTTAGACCCTGCCAAAAACAGTGCGGTCTGCGCCACTTGGCCCGCCCTCCTGAAAAAATAAGGGCCTGCGCGTTGCAAGCCCAATTAAGGTACAGTATTTTACCCGATATTTGTGACCCATAAAATTTCATTCCTCATGAAGGATTTCTCGTATATAACAAGTGCCCATCCGCAGTTTATTGAAGGTCTGTACCAGGATTACAGCAAAGACCCCAACAGTGTTGACCCCGAATTGAAAAAATTCTTTGAAGGATTCGATTTTGCCATGGGCAGTGCTAAAAACGGCAGCAATGGCAGTACTACAGCACCTGCAGCCGGAACCGCCGCCACAGGCGCTGCAGCAGCCGACTGGATGTACGAGATAAGGGCCTACCGCATGATACTGGGTTACCGCAACAAGGGCCACCTGCTGGCCAGGACCAACCCCATACGCAAACGTAAAGACAGGGGCGCCAATATAGGGCTCGCTTTCTATGGCTTTACAGAAGCAGATTTCAACAAAGAATTTCATGCCGGCAATCTTATTGGCCTGGGCACCACCACCCTGCTCAATATCTATAACCACCTGGAAAAGTGTTATGCTTCCCATGTAGGTATAGAGTTTAAATACATCAGCGACCAGAAGAAAGTAGACTGGCTCACCAACGAAATAGAAAAGAAGTTCCTGGAACCCCTGCCACTGGAAAAG
>JANPGT010000372.1:0-1943 GCA_031424135.1 Chitinophagaceae bacterium | reverse complement strand
TTGGTACACGCCGCCAGATAAGGGAAACCGGGAAGCCAGTTCCGCAAAGCAGAGCGCCACCAGCAATTGACCTGTTAATACAAATGGCCAGGTCCAGAAAAATGCAGGACCGGCAACGCCATAACCCAAATGAAACATCTGGAAAAGACCGGTCAAAATAGAAATATAAGAAAAGCCTGCAGCAAAACTGGAGAAGCTGCCCATGGAACGCTTTAATTCCTGGCGATAACCAAAACTGGCCAGATCATTATTATCAGCAGCTGGAGATTCATTCATATGTTGAATTGCAGGTTTTGGTTTTGGACAAATAAAACTTATAAGAAGCTTTCTAAAAATGAGTTAAATGGGTTTCATTATGTTGCGCAGAGTTGCCGGTGAAAACACCGGCAACGGCGGCCAGGCAAGTATCATCACGCGATTTATCGTGCCACGGTTTAATGATGAAAGGGCCAGGCTCCGCAAGAACAACCGTGGCACGTAAAATCGCTTCAAGTCCCTATTGCTTGATCGCCGCTGTTGGTGTACTGAGTTTACCGAAGTATCACCAACAGCTAATTGGCAAATGTCCCCTCACTTTTCTATATCACCCTTAATTTTTTACTCCCTACGCCACCCGAATATTGAATAACAAACTTATATTTAGGATATAGTATAATTTTTGTACCTGTCTCCAAAATACAACAAAAATCACCATGGCGCTTTCCGGAATTGACACAAACTTTACTTTACCTGCGCGCTTTTATACAAGCACCGATATTTTTGAACAGGAGCTGGAACAGATTTTCTACAGCAAATGGATCTATGTGGCTTGTGAGGCAGACCTTCCGAAAACCGGGGATTACATTACATTGAAACTTGGAACACGATCCTTTTTTCTGCAACGCTCACCAAACGGGCGGGTGAAAGGATTTTACAATACCTGCCGGCACCGCGGCCATGAACTGTTACAGGGAGAGAAAGGCAACCGCAAAGGCATTTCCTGTCCCTACCACAACTGGACTTATGACCTTGACGGCAAGCTGCTGCGCGCCCGCGGCATGGGGCCCGAGTTTGCCACAGAAGATTTCGGACTCAATCCCATTGAGGTGGCCGTGATTGGCGGACTTATTTATGTTTGCCTCAGCTCGCCCGCACCCACTGATATAGAAGAAGTGCGCAGCCTGCTGTCTCCCTACCTGGCTCCGTACGAGCTGCCAAAGACAAAAATCGCCTGCCAGAAAGATATCATTGAAGCCACCAACTGGAAACTGGTGATAGAGAATAACAGGGAATGCCTGCATTGCGAAAGCAACCACCCGGAACTGTTAGTACCATTGTACAGTTCAGGTTTTGGCAAAGGGCTGGATAAGGACAATGTGCATCCCGAAGAGGAAAGCTTCCAGGAAACGCTGCAGAAAAAAGAAAGAGAATGGGAAAGTCTTGATCTTCCCTATGAGCTGATAGAGTTCCCGGATGGCCTCTGGTTCCGCACGGTCCGGCTACCCCTGGCCAACCAATGCATCTCACATACCATGAAGCCTGAACACGCCTGCAAAAAACTGCTGGGCCATCTCAAGCGGGTGGAGGGTAGTGGTCTTTCTGTATGGACCCATCCCAATTCCTGGAACCATTTTTTGAGCGATCATATTGTCACCTTCGCGGTCTTCCCGCTCTCAGTAGACCGCACCCTGGTGCGCACCAAATGGCTGGTGGCCGCCGATGCAGTAGAAGGGGTGGATTATAACCTTGATGACCTGACCAAAGTCTGGACCCAGACCAATGCTCAGGATCAACGCCTGGCAGAAGGCGCTTACCGCGGCATTTGCTCCGGTGGCTACCTGCCCGGCCCACTGGCCGACGAGGAATACCTTGTAAAGCAGTTTCTCTCCTGGTACCGCGATCAACTCACAGAAACCCCTGCGCAATAATGCCAAAAATTGTCATCATAGGAGCCGGTATTGTTG
>JANPGT010000371.1:0-3753 GCA_031424135.1 Chitinophagaceae bacterium | reverse complement strand
CGCACTAATCGACCATAGAAGCCCAGCCAAAATATCGCCCTTTACGAAGGTGCTATTTAACATAATATAAATTATAGGAATTTTTATTATCTTTGAACCGCTAATTCATGGGGAATGCCAAACGCGGTACGCTACTTGATTTACTTATAGAAACTTGATTACAAAAACAGTGACCGCCAGCCGGTCAACAAATACATCAGCTTATGGACTTCATTTTAATTTTAAACTACAGCAACCAAAAAATCGTCAGCAAAACTGTTACCGGAACTATTATGGAAACAGTTGTAAATGCCCTGGAGCAAAAAACAACCGAATACCTGCAAAATGAAAACGCACCGGATGGCAAAGTTGAATTTCATACAGAGGCCGATCATATGCCGCATGTAACGCTCCAGGGACTGGATGAAAAATATATTGCGCCGCTCACCAGCATCCTGAACGACTGTATCAAATAAACGCTGGCTTAAACAGTTATTGCGGATTACCTGTCAATTATTATAATCACCGGCGATTCACCACATCTGTCATTAATGGGTGGACTAAAGAAAAGCCTTAGATCCAGACCGGGCCACGCTCAGCCACAATCGCATCCGGCTGATAATCGTCCAGCTGGCTGATATCCCCTGCTGCGATTGCGTCACCGGGGCAACGCTGCTGAGAGGTATTACGGCGTAGCTATTTGTCTAATATATACAAGTTTCGGAGGTCTGGCGCTACCGGCAGCACCAGCGCCGGTAATCCTGATATAATCCAGTTCAGGTTTTTCGCGGTTATAGTTTTTGAGAATATCACCAAAGTAAAAAAGGAACGATTTGTACCCCAACTCATCGCCGCCGCGGACGCCGGTGGCGCGCATTTGTGCATCGTAAAATTCCACATTGGGATCGCTTGCGGCAGCCGGCTGCGACAATACAATTTGTTCTGCAGAGGCCGATAATACCCTGGTGTTTACCGGAATGCCTGTCCCTTTTATGTAGGCACCTACCAGCGGAATACCCATGCCGGCACTGGTAATATTTTTAATAAGATTACTGCCTGCAGTTACTGAACCGAGAAACCTGGGCAGAAATCGCTTCATTCTCGTGGCATATACATCATAATTGCTGTTTTCACTGAGTCCAAAAGGAATATAAGACAGTTCAATACTGTCTTTCCGGATGGCCGATACCCATCCAATACCTGTGCGTGATGCCGCGTAAATATCGTTGCTGTAATCAATATTGGTTTTTGTGGTAAGGTAATTACCAATACTGTATGCTTTTGTATTTCCGGAAACAAAAATACCTTTGTGCGTGACGGGGTTTATTTTTACCCGGATGTTTTCAATAAAATTTTGCTCCATATAAGGCCCTTCCATCTGGTAGGCAATGTCCATGGCGCCTTTCACTGTCATTTCCGGCAGCATAAATCCGTGCAGCCATTTCTGCGCCTCACTGCTGTAAATTCCTTTTTTTAGCATGCTGCCGTATTCAACGTTGCTGTACGCAACATTGTCCAGCGCAATATTGCCATAGTTGTCTGAACCCGGATAAAAATTGATGGGTACGCCTCCCTGTATGGTAGTGCCGTCAAAAGAAACAAAACTGTTGGCAAAACTGAAACCCTGTGCATAGCTGTTATCAAAGCGGCTTAAGTAACCATTCCTGAAATGCACAGGCCCCCCCTGTGATAAAACCGGGCTTTGAAAAGTATTGCCATATTCCAGGTTGATATCGCAATTATCAAATACCGCCGGAAAATCGCCGTCCGAAAAACCCAAACTCCATACACCTTCCATATAGGTATTAACAAATTTTACGCTCCCGAAATTGGTAAAGCTGGTGTACAGGTATTTGGTGACCCCTGCAATGGAACTGTTTGAGACAGTTGGCGGTGTTCCGGTATTGGCACCAAAGCTCCGGCCATCTATCAAAAAAGCCGTTCCACCTACAGAATACAGATTAATAATTGCATTATCCCTGGTCTGCCGCTGACCAGTAGCCCAAAAAATCTTGTTCACAGACTGTTGACCATTCTGGAAAACAATATTGTCGCCATTAGTGGTATATGGGTTAGGACTCACCATTACTCCCACTATATAATTATGGATAGCACATCCATCTATTGTTACAATACTGCTTCCGGTTCTAATGGTATTGCTGTAATAAGCCAGGGCTCCCTGGTACCGGTCTGCTCCAGTGATGTCAGCTGTAAAAGGGTCTATTACGATGGCTGCATGTGGAGAATATCGATTGTCGCGTACTGTTCCGCCACCGTTCCAGTCGCGATCTGTAAACTGAATGGTCTGATCAATGGAGCCCGGCCCCTGCATACGCCCCCTGAAACTGATGTTACGCACCGTTACATTGGCCCCATGCTGTATGGCAATAGTAAATGCTTGTGGATCGGTTGTAAAAAGTTCTGTCATTTTCGCACCTATTGAACTTCCGTCGTAAGCAGGTGCAACACCCTCCAGTGAAAATGCCACATAATTTGCGTTGCCGGAAACGTAATCTGCAATAACAATGTTTTTTACGTTAAAAACACCGCCCCCGCATTTTAACTTTGCCGAATGCGCATGCTTAATACAAAAATTAATGGCTTTCTGAAAAGCGTAACTATCATCCACACCATCGTCTGCCATCGCCCCAAACCATTCTACGTAAATCTCGGCGTAATATCTGAGGAACCTTCCGGTGCTGGTACCGGGCATTCTAAACACCATCACACTATCATCCTGGGCAGTGCTCGCGGGATCCCAATAAAGATCACTTACGTTTTTTAACTGGCCGTTCAGCAGGCGGTAAATTACATCCGTTCTGCGGTTGGTAATATTCCTGAGATCCCCAATACCGGACAATACTTCAATCCTGTCTATTTTCCTTTTATCCGCCGCACTCATTACCCCCGGGCTGCTGCTGTCTGCAACACTGAGCGAAATCTCTCCAGTGCTGCCAGGCCTTACCCGTATGCGCTCTGGTGGTACTTGGGCATTCGCAGCCATAGAGACAGATAGTATCAAAATGGATATTACTTTTTTACCGTAAATCATAGTCATTGATTTTCTTTGTTAAATCTATTTCAGTTAAACAACAGAATTACCGGCGATTCGCCTACCGCCAACTGCGCTGTGCCGTTTACCAACCGGCCTTTTTCTTCTAGTCCAGCAGGATTATTATCAGATAATTTAATCAATTTAAATTGCTCATTATTAGCCTTATCCGGTTTAAACCTAAAATTTTTAATAATACATCCATTAATGGTTGGGCTAAACAAAATATAAGCCTTTCTGCCCGGATTTAAACGATTTTTAAGACGGTAGATCCAGACCGGGCCACGCTCAGCAACAATCGCATCCGGCTGATAATCGCCTAACTGGCTGATAAAAGTTGACCAGTAATACCACATCGGGTATACCAGATTTGCGTTGGCCGGCCCCCCAATCATTCCGCTGGTAGCATAAGGGCCGGCAGCATTTTCATCGTTGGTGGCATTGCGCATCATGTATTGGTTATAGCCGTCAAAACCGGCCATAAATGCAGCTATTAATGACCTTATCACCATTACACCCTGCGATTGGGCCGCATCGTAGCCGGGTAACAAGGGCGTTCGCTGCCAGGATTGCTGGTGGCGGTCGTACCCATTTTCGCCCAAAATAAGCGGAATACCGGGCAACAGCCGGTTATGAAAAGCCCGCACTTTGGCCAATTTCTGGCGCAACTGATCCTCTTCGGGACTGATACCGCGGATGGGCGATTGCAGGTTATTGGGTAC
>JANPGT010000370.1:0-2699 GCA_031424135.1 Chitinophagaceae bacterium | reverse complement strand
ACCAGCTTACCCACGCTTTACACGCCGCCGGTTTTAAAACCAATATTGAGACCTCGGGATCTTCGCCACTCAGTGGCAGCTGGGACTGGATCTGCCTTTCGCCCAAAAAATTTAAAGCCCCATTACCGGAAGTAGTGCCCTTTGCCAACGAGTTGAAAGTGGTTATTTTTAACAAGACCGATTTTGCCTGGGCCGAACAATACGCTGCCATGGTGGCCCCCGGCTGCAAACTTTACCTGCAGCCGGAATGGGACAAGGCCTCTATAGTAACCCCGCTGATTGTTGATTATATTCAGCAGCATCCCCAATGGCAGCTGAGCCTGCAGGTGCATAAATACATTAACGTTCCTTAAAAACGGGCTGTTGTACCTTTACACCGCACTATCGTATAGAATAAATACTTTACTGCTACGTTTACCAGCCACCAGCTAATAGCTAAGCGCTAACAGATGGTATTTCACTAAACAGTTGCCATGAAATTATTTTGTACCATATTCTCTGTACTGGTCACCTGCCTGCTGCACGCGCAGCAATTCAATCCAGAAAAAGTAAACCCCAAAGCGGCATCCATTTACAGCCAGGGTTTGCAACAGGCTACAGACGGCAACCTGGAAGAAGGCATCCGCCTGCTGCAGAAAGCTGTTCAGATGGATAAAACTTTTATGGATGCCTATCTTTCCATGGCAGGCATGTATGCCGAATTAAAGAATTATGACAGCGCTGTCATTCATTATGAAATTGCCCGCAGCATAGACAGTATTTATTTTAAGGAGTATAATCTTCCCTATTCAATAGATCTTGCCGGACTGGGCAGGTTTGATAAAGCACTTGCCGCCGTAGAAACATTCAAAACCATCCCCAACCTGCGCGAAAGCAGCCTGAAGGCAGCCGACTACCGCAGCCGATGTTACCAATTTGCCGTGGATTATAAAAAAAACAACCCCGACAGCAGTTACAGCTTTCACCCCGTTAACCTGGGAGACAGCATCAACAGCAGCGTATCTGAATATTTTCCTGCACTTACCATAGACAGCAAACAACTGATTTTTACCAGGCGGGTGCGCAGCGTTAATGAAGACTTTTATCAAACCTATATTAAAGATGGGCAATGGAGCACGGCCAAATCGCTGCCGGGCAATATCAATACCAATTTTAATGAAGGCGCACAAAGCATTTCGCAGGATGGCCAGTGGCTGATTTTCACCGGCTGTAATTTCCAGGAAGGCTATGGTAGCTGCGATTTGTATATCTCTTATTTAACCCCCGACGGATGGAGCGCAGCAGAGAATATGGGCAACCGCATCAATACCGATCAATGGGAATCAGCACCCAGTTTATCGCCGGACAAACGGGACCTTTATTTCACCAGCAGGCGTTTGGGCGGTTATGGCGGTGCGGATATTTATGTAAGCCACCTGCTTGCCAACGGCCAGTGGAGCGAACCTGAAAACCTGGGACCCGAAGTAAATACCATTGGCGATGAAAGCTGCCCTTTTATACATGCAGATAACCAAACACTTTACTTTACCAGCTCCGGCCATCCGGGCTACGGAGGGGACGATCTGTTTCTTACGCGCAAAGGCGACAAAGGAAAATGGAGTACGCCCAAAAACCTTGGCTACCCCATTAACACTATAGAAAACGAAGGCAGCCTGGTAATTACTGCAGATGGTGCAGTAGCCTATTACGCCAGCGACCGCAACGACAGCCGTGGCGGGCTTGATCTCTACACCTTTGGCATGCGTAATGACATACGCCCGGTAAAAACATTATGGGTAAAAGGAAAAGTATTTGATAAAAATACCAGCAAAGGACTTCCCTCGGCCATCGCCCTTACCGATCTAAAGACCAAAGACATCATCAGTAAGGTACAGACCGACGAAACAGGCAATTACCTTATAACACTGCCCGTAGGCAAGGATTATGCGTTTAATGTAAACCGCCGGGGCTACCTGTTTTACTCTGAGAATTTTCCGTTCAGTCAGAAGATACCCGATTCAACGTATAATATTGACATCCCCCTGCAGCCGCTGGCAGCCAATGCCAGCATCATCTTAAAGAATATTTTCTTTGACGTAAATAAATTCCAGTTAAAAACGGAATCGCAGGTAGAGCTTGACAATGTTGTGTTGCTGCTGAAAGAAAACCCCACCATAAAAATTCAAATCAACGGCTATACAGACAATGCCGGTAAACCTGCAGACAATATAACACTCTCCAATAACCGGGCAAAAGCCGTGGTGGAATACATCAGCAGCAAGGGTATAGACGCCAAAAGAATGAGCTACCAGGGCTTTGGAGAAAAAATGCCGCTGGCAGACAACAGCACCGAAGAAGGCAAGGCCCGTAACCGGCGTACAGAACTCAGGGTGATGAGCCAGTAACCTGTAGCCACAATGGCCAAAGGCAAATAGATTTCACAGAAAAAGACGCCCGCTCAATCTGACCGCGTCCCTTTATCTCCTGTTACGCCCGCTCACGTCTCATGTCTCACGATTCACGCCTCACGTCTCACGATTTCCTTTACTTTGCACCACCATATAAAGAAACACAAACAGCTTATGAAACTGAAAGATATTCAGGTACTAAACGAAAAAGAAACCCGCGGCGGTTTTGGCGAAGGCATTCATGAAATAGGTAAAGAAAATGAGAACGTGGTAGTGCTTACCGCCGATCTGGCCGGTTCTTTAAAACTGGGC